>NZ_JBXAMO010000007.1:0-269599 GCF_058800725.1 Tardiphaga sp. GW822-FHT04G09
CGAACCTCGCACTTCGCTGGCTTCATCCACCTCGCCGCAGCAATGATCTGGAACCAATGAATGTCGATCGGCCCTAGTGTGGATAAGAGCTGGTCCGGCACCGCCTCCGCGGTGCTTAACTCGGCACGGCAGGCGGGAGGCGCGCTCGGCGTGGCCGTGTTCGGTGCGCTGATTGCGGGCGGCAACGAACACATCGTCTCAGGCTTGCATAGCGCCGCTATGCTTTCCGCGGCCCTGCTGACGGCCGCCGCCGCCATCGCCTGGACCGGCATCCGCTGAACGCGCCACGGAAATTTCCCTGATCGAAAATCGGTCGATCACGATGCCGGCAATTCCACGCCCAGGCGGCGGAATTGACGCCCCGTGTCCATGCCGGCATGGGCCAGCGAATGGATATTCACCGTATCGCCCGCGAAATACGCCCGCGCCACTTCGCAGAAGCCGGTGATATCAGCGCTCGAGGCCCCTGGCTTTCTGGAGACGGAAATCTGAATCTTGCCCAAGGGCGGCAGACCCTGTGCGGGGCTGATGATCCTGATCCACGGATCAACGACGGACAGCGGCAGAATTGACACGGCAACGCCCGCCTTGACGAGCGCAATGACCCCCGCGAGATGACTGCTGGCGCAGACGACCTCATGATCGATCTTGGCATCGAGTAGGCTCTGGATCGCCGCAGCCCGGTCGAGGCAGCCGTCCCCGAAAAGGGCAAGCGGCAACGGGCGCATCTGGTGAACGCTGGAGTGCTGCGCGCTCACCCATACCAGCGGTTCGACATACAGCATTTCGCCGGGCACTGAGTCCGGGCGCGCCTGTGTGATCGCCATGTCGATTGTTCCTTCCGCGAGGCGACGCCATATCGCAGGGCTGTAGTCGCACACCAACTCGGTCCCCACATGGCCGAATGTGTCGTTGTAGCCTTTGAGGATGCGGGCGAGATGATGATGCGCGTAGACATCGGAGGTGCCGATGGTGAGCTTTTTCCTGCTGCCCTTTACCACCAGCCTGCCAACGGTCTCATCGTTCAGATCGAGCAACTTGACCGCCATAGGGTATAGCGTTTCCCCCAATGTAGTCAGTTCGAAGCCGCGCCTGGTCCTGCGGAACAGGGGAGCACCGACCTGTAGTTCGAGCTTCTGGATCTGCTGGCTGATGGCCGATTGCACCCGGTGCAGGCGCTGGGCCGCCTTTGATGCGCTCTTGAGGTCGGCAACCGCGATGAATGAGCGCAACAGTGTGAGGTCCAACGTGGCTGGCATGGCGGTTACCGCTTGCAGGTCTGTCCCAGTACAGTCACGCGCAGTGGAGATGCTCTGTCGAAACTGCGAGATCCGATGATACCGGTAAATTGGGCGGATAGCGTGGTCAGGCCTTTCAAAGTGAGGCGGCCGCTCAGCATATCTGCATTGAATGCAATGCCGGAATTGCAATCACGATCTTTTGGCGGGCGGAATAAAAAACGGCGGATCTTGCGATCCGCCGTTTTGGTTTTCGGACTCTGCGAAGCGAGGCCTTAGCTGCGCTTGGCGATGTCCACATAGTCGCGGCGGGCTGCGCCGGTATAGAGCTGGCGCGGACGACCAATCTTCTGCTGCGGATCGCCGATCATTTCGCTCCACTGGCTGATCCAGCCAACGGTGCGCGCAACCGCGAACAGCACGGTGAACATCGAGGTCGGGAAGCCCATCGCCTTCAGCGTGATGCCCGAATAGAAGTCGACGTTCGGGTACAGCTTGCGGTCGATGAAATACTGGTCCGACAGCGCGATCTTCTCGAGCTCCATCGCAACGGCGAGCATCTCGTCGCCGCCGTGGCCGGTTTCCTTGAGAACCTCGTGGCAGGTCTGCTGCATGATCTTCGCGCGCGGATCGTAGTTCTTGTACACGCGGTGACCGAAGCCCATCAGACGGACGCTGGAATTCTTGTCCTTCACCTTGGCGATGAAGTCAGGAATCTTGTCGACGGTGCCGATCTCGGCCAGCATCTGCAGCGCAGCTTCGTTAGCGCCGCCATGCGCGGGACCCCACAGGCAGGCGATGCCGGCGGCGATACAGGCGAACGGATTGGCGCCGGATGAGCCGGCAATACGAACCGTCGAGGTCGAGGCGTTCTGCTCGTGGTCGGCGTGAAGCGTGAAGATCTTGTCCAACGCCCTGGTGAGCACCGGATTGACCTTGTAATCCTCGCACGGCACGGCGAAGCACATCTTCATGAAGTTCGCCGCGAAGTCGAGCGAGTTGGTCGGATACACGAAAGGCTGACCGATCGTGTACTTGTAGGCCATCGCGGCGAGCGTCGGGATCTTGGCGATCATGCGGATCGACGCGATATCGCGCTGCTTCGGATCGTTGATATCGGTTGAGTCGTGGTAGAACGCGGCGAGGGCGCCGACCGATGCGACCATCACGGCCATGGGATGCGCGTCGCGGCGGAAGCCCTGGAAGAAGCGGCTCATCTGGTCGTGAACCATCGTGTGGTTGGTGACCAGCGCGTCGAACTCTGTCTTCTGCTTCTTGGTCGGGAGTTCCCCGTACAGCAGCAGGTAGCAGGTCTCGAGGAAGTCACCCTTCTCCGCGAGCTGCTCGATGGGGTAGCCGCGGTATTCGAGGATACCGGCATCGCCATCGATATAGGTGATTTTGGACTGGCAGCTGCCCGTCGAGGTGAAGCCCGGATCGTAGGTGAACATCCCGGACTGGGCGTAGAGCTTGCCGATGTCGATGACATCAGGGCCGACGGTCCCGCTGTGGATCGGCAGGTCGAAGCTCTTGCCGTCGACTGTCAGCGTTGCGGATTTGGTATTGGTTTTTGCGTCCATCGCGTGGTCCCCGATGAGATCGTTGAGGGGCCGGCAAACCACCGACATTTCAGGAGAAATGGGGAGGCTAGCCGGGAATTCCAGAGCATTCGCCAGAATGCGTAGCGTATTGCTGTGTGCGCTGCAAGGCGGGCAAAAGCGGCCTACAGCTATGCTAAATAGATGCCTGATCGGCCAGCCGGTCCAGACATTCCTGCCGCCCCAATACTGCCAGAACGTCGAAGATTCCGGGCGAGGTGGTCTTGCCGGTCAGCGCGACGCGCAGCGGCTGTGCGGCTCCGCCGAGCTTGATGCCTTCGGCCTCGGCAAAGGCGCGTGTCGCCGCCTCGGTATTCGCAGCGGTCCAATCCGTAACGCTCTCCAGCGCCGTGCGCAGTTTGCCGATCAACACCCGGGTTTCCGGCGTCAAGGCGGCCTGCGCCTTCGGCTCCATCGCCAGCGGGCGATCGGCAAAGATGAAGTTGGCGCCGTCGATCAGTTCGATCAACGTCTTGGCGCGTTCCTTCAGGCCCGGCATGGCGCGCAGCAATTGGGCGCGGGTGGTGTCGTT
Source organism: Tardiphaga sp. GW822-FHT04G09 (assembly GCF_058800725.1). Taxonomy (NCBI): domain Bacteria; kingdom Pseudomonadati; phylum Pseudomonadota; class Alphaproteobacteria; order Hyphomicrobiales; family Nitrobacteraceae; genus Tardiphaga; species Tardiphaga sp. GW822-FHT04G09. Next base: position 3,369 of record NZ_JBXAMO010000007.1, read on the forward strand.
GAGCTTCGGCTTCAGGTCTAGGCCGCCGGGGACGTAATTCAGTACGTCCTCGAACATGGTCACGAGGGATTGATCGTCGGTGTGACGGATGTAGTGACCGTTGAGATTTTCGAGCTTGGCGAAATCGAAACGCGCGGCGGAACGGCCGATCCCCGACAGGTCGAACGCGTCGATCATCTCCTGGGTCGAGAAGATTTCCTGATCGCCATGGCTCCAGCCGAGCCGTACCAGGTAATTCCGCAGGGCGGCCGGGACATAGCCCAGCGCGCGATAGGCTTCGACGCCAAGCGCGCCGTGGCGCTTCGACAGTTTCGAGCCATCCGGTCCGTGGATCAGGGGAATGTGCGACATGCTGGGGACGGTCCAGCCGAGCGCGTCGTAGATCTGCTTCTGGCGGGCGGCGTTGATCAGATGGTCGTCACCGCGGATGACATGGGTCACGCCCATGTCATGGTCGTCGACCACCACGGCCAGCATGTAGGTCGGGTTGCCGTCGCCGCGCAGCAGCACGAGATCGTCGAGGTTCTCGTTCTGCCAGACCACGCGGCCCTGTACCTGATCCTCGATCACGGTCTCGCCAGTGAGCGGCGCCTTTAGGCGAATTGTCGGCTTGATATCGGGGCGCGGATCGGAGGGATCGCGATCACGCCATAGCCCGTTATAGAGCTTGGACTTGCCCTCGGCGCGGGCCGTCTCGCGCATCTGCTGCAGCTCCTCGGCACTGGCATAGCAATAATAGGCCTTGCCCTCGGCGAGCAATTGCTCGGCGACCTCGCGGTGCCGGCCGGCACGGGCGAACTGGAAGACCGTGTCGCCATCCCAGTCAATGCCCAGCCACTTCAACCCGTCGATAATGGCGTCGATCGCGGCATCCGTGGAGCGCTCGCGGTCAGTATCCTCGATCCGCAGCAGCATCTTGCCGCCGGTCTTCTTGGCATAGAGCCAGTTGAACAGCGCGGTGCGTCCGCCGCCGATATGGAGGAAGCCGGTCGGCGAGGGAGCGAAACGGGTAACGACGGGAGTGGTCATAGCAAAGGGTTCGATCAATTCGGGGGTGACTGTTGGCGGGCGTTTATCACAACGACAGGGCGCTGTCTCACGGCGAATAAATGCGGATTTTGGGCCGGAACCGGATCGGAAAATGCCCTTTCGCGGGATCCGGCGCCTGATCCGGCCCTTGGCGCGGCCTTCCGGATTTGGCACATAGGGCGCAGCTTGAAAGGCAGCAAATGACAGACGAATCGGTATCCGACGCAGGCCGTGACTTCATCCGCGACATCGTTGCGGCGGACCTGCAATCCGGCAAGCACAAGAGCGTGGTGACGCGCTTTCCGCCGGAGCCCAACGGCTACCTGCATCTCGGCCATGCCAAGTCGATCTGCCTGAATTTCGGCGTTGCCGAGGAATTCGGCGGCCACTGCAACCTGCGTTTCGACGACACCAATCCGACCAAGGAAGAGCAGGAATATATCGACGCGATCCAGCGCGATGTGCGCTGGCTTGGTTTCGACTGGGGCGAGGGCAACCTGCATTTCGCCTCGGACTATTTCGAGCAGCTTTATGCCTGGGCGCAGGACCTGATCCGCGCCGGCAAGGCCTATGTGGACGATCAGTCGCAGGAGGAAATCCGCGTCAAACGGGGCACGCTGACCGAGCCCGGTCAGAACAGCCCGTTCCGGGATCGCAGCGTCGAGGAAAACCTCGACCTGTTCACCCGCATGCGCGCAGGCGAATTTCCGAACGGCGCACGTGTGCTGCGCGCCAAGATCGACATGTCGTCGGGCAACATCAATCTGCGCGATCCCGTGATCTACCGCATCCTGCATGCGCATCATCCGCGCACCGGCACGGCATGGAGCATCTATCCGTCCTACGACTTCGCGCATGGCCAGTCTGACGCCATCGAGCATGTGACGCATTCGATCTGCACGCTGGAATTCGAGGACCACCGTCCGTTGTACGACTGGTGCCTGGAAAACCTGCCGGTGCCGTCGCGCCCGCACCAGTACGAATTCGCGCGCCTCAACATGACCTACACGCTGCTGTCGAAGCGCGTGCTGACCGAACTCGTGCGCGGCGGCCATGTCACCGGCTGGGATGATCCGCGCATGCCGACGCTGGCCGGCTTGCAGCGCCGCGGCATTCCGGCCGAAGCGGTGCGTGAATTCATCAAGCGTATCGGCGTCGCCAAGGCCAACTCGACCGTCGATATCTCGATGTTCGATTTCGCCGTGCGCGAGACGCTGAACCGCACGGCGCAGCGCCGCATGGCTGTGCTGAAGCCGCTGAAGGTGGTGATCGAGAACTATCCCGAGGGACAGGTCGAGCAGCTCGAAGCGGTCAATCATCCCGATGATGAAGCGCTGGGCACGCGGCAGATCCCGTTCGGCCGCGAACTCTACATCGAGCATGACGACTTCATGGAAGAGCCGCCGAAGAAATTCTTCCGCATGGCACCGGGCCGCGAGGTCCGTTTGCGCTACGGCTATTTCATCACCTGCAAGAGCGTCATCAAGAACGATGCTGGCGAGGTGGTCGAACTGCGCTGCACCTATGATCCGGAAACCCGGGGCGGTAATGCGCCGGACGGCCGCAAGGTCAAGGCGACGATCCATTGGGTGAGCGCCGCGGATGCCGTGCCGGCGGAAGTGCGTGTCTATAACCAGCTGTTTGCCGATCCGCAGCCCAATGCGGCCGAGTTCGCATCGCAGATCAATCCGGAGTCGCTGGAGACACTCAGCGGCGCCATGCTTGAGCCGGCGCTGGCGAGTGACAATACGAGCGACGTCGTGCAGTTCGAGCGTCAGGGCTACTTCTGCCGTGACAAGGATTCAGCGCCGGGCAAGCTCGTTTTCAACCGCACCGTCGGTCTGCGCGACAGCTACGCCAAGCTCGCCTGAGCTCAGGTGTCGGATGGGTAAAGCACCGGGGCGCTTGCGCCGGTGCGAAACCCATCACGGTCATGTTTGGTGTTGATGGGTTTCGCGAAGACGCTCTACCCATCCTACGGCCCTCGGCAGCCCCAGGGATTAGTTTTCGGATTCTGCATCCGTTCCGCTAGTCGCCGGCAGCCCTTCCGATAGCATTCGGGAGGGCGAGCGTGGCGTGCGGGCGTTCGATGGCGCGGGGCGGGGATCAGCAACAGCGGCGGGGCCGATCCGGTACGGCGACCACATGGCCGCCGCCGGCCACGGCAGGCACTGCTCTTCCGTCAGCGTCGTCGTCAACTTTGCGCTTCGAGAAGCTCCGGACATGGGTGCAGGCCGAAGCCGGTCCCGGTCGTTTGCTGCCCTGGGTGCCGATCGCTTTCGGCACCGGTATCGCGCTGTATTTTGCCGCCGAGCGCGAACCGGTGGCCTGGGTTGCCGCCGCGACAGCGAGCCTTCTTTGCTTGGCCGCGTTTCTGCTGCGGCGACAACGATGGTTTCCACCGATCATGCTTGTTGCAGCCATCGCAGCCGGCTTTGCGGTGGCCGCCGTGAAGACCTCGCGCGTGGGGCATGAGGTTCTGGCGAAGCCGCTCTATTCCGTCGCGTTGACCGGCTTTGTGGAAACCCATGAAGAGCGGGAGCGCACGGATCGCTTCGTGCTGCGCGTCGCGACGATGGACAGCCCGCGCGCCGCACCAAAGCTGACGCGTGTCCGGCTCTCGGTGAAGAAAGGGACGGCGCCTGCCGTCGGTCGTTTCGTCGAATTGAAGGCAAGGCTGCAGCCGCCGCTGTCGCCGCTCCGGCTGGGCAGCTACGACTTCGGACGCGATCTGTATTTTCAAGGGATCGGCGCGTCCGGTTTTGTGACGGGCGGCATCAAGGCCGTCGATCCGCCGATACAGCCGAGTGTGACGCTACGCTATTCGGCGACCATGCAGGGGCTGCGCGACGCCATCGACGCACGAATCCGTACCGCGCTTACAGGCGACAACCGCGCTATTGCGACAGCGCTGCTCACGGGGCGCCGCGATGCAATTTCCACCGACGTCAACGACGCGATGTTCATCTCCGGCCTCGGTCACGTACTTTCGATCTCCGGCTATCACATGGCCGTCGTCGCCGGCGTGGTGTTCTTCGCGATACGCGCGCTGCTGGCGCTGATCCCCGTGCTGACGGTGACATTCCCGATCAAGAAGGTCGCGGCAGCGGCGGCGCTGTTCGCAGCGCTGTTCTATCTGCTGCTGTCCGGCGGCGAGGTCGCGACGCAACGTTCGTTCTTCATGACGGCCGTGGTGCTGATCGCCGTCATGGTCGATCGCCGCGCGGTGACGTTCCGCACGCTGGCGGTAGCCGCGATGATCGTACTGATCGTGGCGCCCGAAGCGTTGATTCATCCGAGTTTCCAGATGTCATTCGCCGCGACGCTGGGGCTGGTCGCATTGGTGCAGATTGGCATGCCCGCGCTGTTTGCCTCGCCCGATCATTCCGCGACAGCGCGCGTGGCGCTATGGGGTGGACGCGAGATTGCAATGCTCGTGCTGGCCTCGCTGGTGGCAGGCCTCGCCACGACGCCCTATGCCGCGTTTCACTTTCATCGCGTCACGCCTTACGGCGTCCTCGCCAATCTGCTGGCGATGCCGGTGGTCTCCGCGCTTGTGATGCCTGCCGGCATTCTCGGGCTCGTGGCCATGCCGTTCGGCTTTGACGGCGTGTTCTGGGGGATGATGGATCTCGGCATCCAGTGGATGATCGTGGTCGCGCAATGGGTCGCCGCGTTGCCCGGGGCCATCGGCCGGATGCCGGCCTTCGGGACCGGACCACTGATATTAGCCAGTATCGGCATCATCGTCCTCGGACTGCTGCGCACGCCGTTGCGCTTCGTGGGGGCTGGCGTGCTGGCGCTCTCGATTGTCTGGGCGTTGCTAGTCAAGCAGCCGGATGTGCTGATCTCGGGTGACGGTCACAGCGTCGCGGTACGGGGCAGGGACGGGCTTCTGCGCGTGATGCGCAGCGCCAAGGATACGTTTCTGCTGAAAGAGTGGCTCGCCGGCGATGCAGATGCGCGTCTGCCGACGGATGGCTCTCTCAGCCATGGCGTGTCCTGCGACCGCGACGGATGCATCACGCCGCTCGCTGATGGTGCTTTGGTGGCACTGGTGCTGCAGCCGGGGGCATTCACAGATGACTGCGAGAAAGCGGCGCTCATCATCACGACGAAACAACCGCCAAAGGATTGCCGTGCGTTGGTGATCGATCAGGATCGCCTGCAACGAAATGGTGCGATGAGTGTGCAGCGAACGGCGAACGGCTTTGCTATCGACGCTGTGCGGCCGCGCGGCCTGGATCGCCCGTGGTCGCGTGCCATTCCCGATGAGCCATCACCCGACACGCCACAGACGGGGCGTCCGCGGCAAAGCCGGCCGCTCGATGCGACGCCGGCGGAAACTGATCTTCAACCCGAAGATCAGTAGCCCGCCGATGCGACATCCTCAGTAGCGCCGGTACAGGCCGATCAGCTTGCCCTGAATGCGGACCCGGTTGGGTGGCAGGATGCGGACTTCATAGGCGTCGTTGGCCGGCTCCAGCGCGATCGACGCGCCGCGGCGACGGAAGCGCTTCAGCGTGGCTTCCTCGTCGTCAATCAGGGCCACCACGATGTCGCCGGTGTCGGCGCTCTCGTTGCGCTGGATCAGCACGGTATCGCCGTCCAGAATGCCGGCGTCCTGCATGGAATCGCCGCGCACTTCGAGCGCGTAATGTTCGCCGGAGCCAAGCATGTCCGCGGGCATGCTGATGGTGTGACTGCGGGTCTGCAGGGCCTCGATCGGCGTACCTGCCGCGATCCGGCCCATCACCGGGATGGCGACAGTCCGACCGTTATCATCATCGCCGCTACCGATGCTGGCGGCCGGACGCACCCTGCCGAGCGTGCCTTCGATGACACTGGGTGTGAAGCCGCGGCGGCCGGTACCGCCAGTAACCGGCGCGCCGAGCTCTGGCAACTTGATGACTTCGATGGCGCGGGCGCGGTTCGGCAGCCGGCGGATGAAGCCGCGTTCTTCCAGCGCCGTGATCAGACGGTGAATGCCGGACTTGGAGCGCAGGTCGAGCGCATCCTTCATTTCGTCGAAGGAGGGCGGGACGCCGGCTTCCTTCAGCCGTTGATCGATGAATCGCAGGAGTTCGTATTGTTTGCGCGTGAGCATCTGAAGCCATCCTCAGTTGACGGTGTCGGCCGCCGCGTGCGTTTCAAAGGGCCTTCGAACGGTGAGCCTCCATCCAGAGGCGATCATTCGAAGATCGGTTGCGCGAGTTCGGGCACTCTCAAACTACTCAAAGCCACAGAATCTCGAAACAAATCATGAACGAACACTATATGTTCCATATGTGTTCCGCAATGCTTAATTTGCCGTCAACGGAAAGCGCGTTGAGCGCGGCTGAGGGCTGTTCCTGGCCGGTCGTCGATCTCTTGCCGGATACCGAAAACCTCCTGCCGTAGCTTGCGCTATGCGGACGTCACGCGCCCGACGGGCGGCGGCGGAGTCGTGGAGCCGGTGGCCAGCGAGCGCTGAACCATAATCGTGTCGGCCCAGCGGCCGGAGCGATAGGCGACACCGGGTAGCAGGCCCACGCGGGCAAAGCCGAAGCTCTCATGAAGGCCTAGCGAGGCCGTGTTGTCGGCATCGATATAGCCGATGATCTGCCGGAAGCCGGCCGCCGCGCAGACGTCGATGAGTTCGCGCATCAACAGTCGGCCGATGCCCTGGCCGACGTGTCCGTGGTGGATATAGATCGAATGCTTGACCGTGTAGCGATAGGCCGGTCGTTTGCGGAACAGCACCACATAGGCGTAGCCCACGACCTCGCCGCCTTGCGTGGCGACGAGATGCGGGAACCGTTTGCTGCGCAGGTTCTTGCGCCGGTCCCTGAGATCGTCGGGCTGCGGCGTGTCGGAGTCGCTGACGCCTTCCTCGACGCCTTGCCGGATGTGCCGGCGATAGATCGCCAGCATGGCATCGACGTCGGTGTCGCGTGATGGTCGAATGACGACCGGCTGTTCGAGTTCCGTTGGCAAATCAGGCTCCTTACGTGCTCCCTATTCGGAGACCACGTAAGTGTAAAGCCGGATCCGGCCATTGGCGTCGACCTTGCGGTAGATGCCCTGAATTTCGACGTCGAAGCCCGGGAAGGTGTTGAAGCAGGTCTCGAACATCCGGAGATAGTCGATCATCGGCTTTGAGCGGTCGGTGAGCCGTTCGCCGGGGACGATCGTCGCGATGCCGGGCGGATAGACAACGAATGGCGTCGTCGCGACGCGCCCGAATATTTCGTCGATCGGGAGGTAATCGACGTCGTTGCGTACCAGACAGCGCGCGGCATCGTGAGGTGACATGGCGATCTCCGGCAGATGGTCAGCGGAGAATTGCTTGGTCTGGAGTTCGCTCACATTGGCCTCGCGGAAGAACCGGTGCATGTCGCCGCACAGATCCCGTAGACGTATGCCCGCATAACGCGCGGGCCTGCGCCGGGCGAATTCCGGGATGACGTCTTCAAGCAGCGCGTTGTCGTCATGAAATTTCTTGAAGGCGACAAGGCCCGATATCAGCGTGCCGGCCTTGCTGGCTTCCACACCGGGTGTCAGCAGGAAGAGCAGCGAGTTGAGGTCGTTCTTCTCGGGGACGATACGGTTCTCGCGCAGGAACTGAGCGACCACCGGAGCAGGGATACCGTGATCGGCATAGGCGCCGGTGGTGCGATCGAAGCCCGGCGTCAGCACCGTCAGCTTGTTCGGATCGGTCATGGCGAAACCAGCGACCATGCCGGGGAAGCCATGCCAGGCGGCGTCAGGTGCGAGCTGCCAGTAGGACGGATTGGTGGCCAGCTGGTCGGTGCCGATGCTTTCCCAGGGCACATTGTGAACAGCGCCTTCGCTGGCTGCGTCGGGAATGGCGACGCGCTCGGGCACGAAGGGTTCGAAAAACCAGCGGCGCTCGGCGCGGGTTTCCTTCTCCTCGAACTCGCGGCGCACCGCGCGCATCTTCTTGCGCAGTTCGATGCCAAGGCGGATCGTGTCGTCCCACAACACTTCGCCGGAGCGGCCCTTCATCATCTGCGCGCCGACATCCAATGATGCGAACAGCGGATAGAATGGTGAGGTCGAGGCGTGCTGCATGAAGCTTTCGTTGAAGCGCCGATGCTCGACGCGGCGCTTCTGCCCGCGGATATGCCGATCCTTCATGTGGATCTGCGACGCCTGCGAAAAGCTGGCGAGCTGCTTGTGGGTCGACTGCGTGGCAATGATGCCTGGCGAATCGGGGCCGAGCTCCTTGAGCCCCATGGCGAAGCGGCCAGCATAGAGCGGGTGGAATTTCATGAAGCCGGCCCAGGCTTCGTCGAACAGGATGTAATCGCAGAGATGGCCGATGCGCGCGATGATCATCTCGGCGCTGTAGATGGTGCCGTCATAGGTGCACTGTTCCACGACCGCGACACGGAAAGGGCGCGGGCGTTTCCACGCCTCGGGATCGGTGACGAGCGGATTGGTGCGGATGCGCTCGCGCAGCGCGGCCTCATCGGTGGCGTCCCAGTCCATCGGGCCGATCAGGCCCCATGGATTGCGCGACGTCGGCACATAGATCGGCACACCGCCCGAAATCATCAACGCGCCGTGCAAGGCCGCCTTGTGGTTGTTGCGATCGAACAGCACCAGATCGCCATCGGTTACCAAAGCCGACAGCGCGACCTTGTTGGAGGTCGAGGTGCCGTTGAGCACGAAATAGGTCTTCTCCGCGCCAAAAATCTGCGCGGCTTCCTTCTGCGCCTGCAGCGCAGGACCCTCATGAGTCAGCAGGTCGCCGAGATCGAGCACGGAATTGTCGAGGTCATCGCGAAATACCGCTTCGCCGAGATGTTCCATGAACACGCGCCCGATCGGGCTGCGGCTGTAGAACACGCCGCCATTGTGCCCCGGACAGGTCCAGAGCTGGTTGCCTTCCTCGGCATAATCCACCAGCGCGCCGAAGAACGGCGTCTTCAGCGTCTCGGCATATTGCTTGAGGCGGCTGATCAGGTTCTTGGCGATGAACGGTGGCGTTTCTTCGGAGAGGAACACATAGCCGTCGATGAAATCGAGCACCTCGACCGGGACGTCCTCGAACCGTTTGCGGCGGATCAGCAGGATGATGGGAAAGTCCAGGCCGCGTTTGCGCATCAGGTTGATCAGTGCCGCGGTCTTGCCTTCGAGGCCCTTCTTGCCCCAGTCGACTACCATGCAGCCAATCGCCGCGTCGGTCTGGACTGCGATCGTGGCGTCTTCAAGCTTGCGCGCCTTGACGACCTCGAAGCCGGAGCGCTCGATCTCATCGACGATCTGATTGAGGCGAATGCCCTCGAGATCGTCGGCGTCGAATGTTGGCATCGCAAACAGGAAATTGAAGCGTTTGAAATAGTCCATTTGTCCACCGATCTTGTTTCGCTGCGATCTCTCGCTGCGTTACGTGACAATTCAGTGACTGAAACCGCGTTGAGGTATCTCAGTCAGGAAAAAGCTTTTGGGAATATGCCGTGAGCAGGAGTTTCGACGGCGGCGGCGTTCTGTGAGGTGTTTTGTCAGCTAGATTGGCAGACGAATGATCGCACAGGAATCGCCGGCAACCGCGGCCGGTGCGAATGGCTTGCGGATCAGAAGTCCTTCGGCAACAGCCAGATTTCCCAGCAGCGATGAGTCCTGTTTCATCACCGGCGTCGCCACCACGGTGCCGTCCGCGCGCGTTTCCAAACGCGTGCGCAGATAATCTTCGCGCTGGTCGTTGGCGGCGAGGTCCCGTCCGAGCACCGCCGGTTCGAGCGCGTGAGCGATTTCGTTTCGGCCGGATAGCGCGCGCAGCAGCGGCACCATGAACAGGAAACCGCAGACATAGGACGAGACGGGATTGCCAGGCAGGCCGATGACGCGCATTCCCTGGCGGCGCCCGTGCATCATCGGCTTGCCGGGGCGCATGGCGATGCGCCAGAACGCCATCTCGACGCCGGCATTGATCAGGGATTGCTGCACGAGGTCGTGGTCGCCGACCGACGCGCCGCCGGTGGTGATCAGCACGTCGGCCCTCAGATCGATCGCGCGCTGAATGGCTGCCGTGGTCGCCTCCAGCGTATCCACGGCGATGCCTAGATCGACCACCTCGGCGCCTTCGGCACGGGCCAGCGCACGCAGCGCGAAGCCATTGGAGAGCACGATCTGGCCGGGGCCGGGGACCGCGCCGGGCATCACCAGTTCGTCGCCGGTGGCAAGCACGGCAACGACCGGCCGTCGCCGCACGGGCAATGACGGATGGTTCATGCCCGCGGCAAGCGCAAGGTCGCGATCGGTGAGGCGGGTGCCGGCGCGCAGCAGCACGTCACCTTCGTTGAAATCGACGCCGGCCGGGCGGATATGCTTGCCGGAGATGGCGGCCTCGTTGATCTCGACGACGTCGCCATCGCGCGCGGTGTCTTCCTGGATTACGACGGCGTCGGCACCAGCGGGCAAGACGCCGCCGGTGAAAATTCGCAGGGCTTCGCCGGTCTGCAGCGGGCGGTCGAACGGCTTGCCCGCGGCGATCTCTCCGATGACCCGGAGCTTGGCGCCCAGTATCGCATCGGCAGCGCGCACAGCATAACCGTCCATCGCTGACATCGGCTCTGGCGGCTGCGTTCGCAGCGAAGCGATGTCGCGGGCGAGCACGCGGTGGAACGCGTCTTCCAGCGGCACCATCTCCTCAGGCAGCGCATCGGCGCCCGCGAGAATCGCGGCCATGGCATCGGTAACCGGCATCAGGGCCATCGCGGGGATCTCCGGCAGTGTGGGCGCCCGTCATAGCGGAGAGCGGGAGCGGACGCAAAACCACGGTAGCTTTGGCAAGGCCGGGAAACACGATAGACATCGGCGATCATGACCGACAACCACGCTGAAACCGACGATGAAGCGCCTGTCTGGCGGGCAGATGTCGATGCGCTGGCATTCCGGCCGCCCGGCCATCGCGGGCTGTGTATGGTGCACCGTCATGCGTTCCGGACGCTGCTCCGGCGCTACCCGTCGCCGGAGGAATGCGCAGCCTATTTCCGCGACCACAGAGGGGTGTTCCAGGCGGCGGCCGGCGCCAAGCTCGTGCGTGCCTCGGTGGAGGCTGATGCGAATTTCCATCTGACCAGCCGCGATCTGGCCCGCGCGATGCAAAATTAGCGGTCGCGCCGCCGGTACAACTCGGCTAAATTGACCTTCTATTTCGCGAGGATTCCGATGCAACAGACCCAGACCGCCCAGATCTCCGCCGTCGCCACCGACGTCAATGTCGTCGTGCAGGCCGTTCTGGCCATGGCGCTCGGTCTGTTCATCGTCGGCGTGGTCGGGTTCTCGCATATCAGCGCCGTCCACAATGCGGCCCATGACACGCGCCACGCCAACGCGTTCCCCTGCCACTGAGATATGTCCGTCTTCAGGTCGATCGTTTTCTCGGCAGCGCTGGCTGGCGTGATCACTGGCGCTGCCGTCACCGGCGCACAGATGGTCGGGACCATTCCGCTGATCCAGAAAAGCGAAGTCTATGAGCGCAAGGCGGAAGCTCCGGCTGTTGTTGCGCCGACGGCTTCTGCGCAGCCCGCCCATACGCACGATCACGGTTCGGCCGCCCATAGCCATGAGGCCGAATGGGAGCCCGCTGAGGGCTTTCAGCGCAATGCCTTCACCACCGGCGCCAATATCCTGACTGCCATCGGTTTCGCATTGCTGCTGGCCGGAATCTTCGCGCTGCGTGGCCGTGCGGTCGAATGGCGCGAAGGACTGTTCTGGGGCCTCGGTGGCTTTATCGTGTTCACCATGGCGCCCGGACTTGGCCTGCCGCCGGAGCTTCCGGGCATGCCCGTCGCCGACCTGACGCTGCGCCAGACCTGGTGGATCGGCACCGCCTGCGCCACCGCCGCGGGGCTTGGCCTGCTGGTGTTCCGCAAGGCGTCATGGGCTGCCATTCTCGGCCTCGGCCTGATCGTGCTGCCGCATCTGATCGGGGCGCCGCAGGCACCTGCGGGCCACACCGATGTCCCGGAAGCCCTGTCGCACAGTTTCGCGGTTGCGGCGACGCTGACCAGCCTGCTGTTCTGGGCACTGCTCGGCGTGCTCACCAGCATCGCCTTCCAGCGCATCTCGCGGGCTTAAAGCCCGAGTGCCGTCAGCGCCTCGGCGACGGAAGTCGGCGAGGTGACGTGGACGGCCTGCAATCCGCAAGCGCGGGCAGCGTCGATATTATCGGCAAGATCATCGAAGAACACGATGCGGCCGGCGGGGATGCCGATTTGCGCGATGACGTGCTCATAGGATTCTGAGTCGGGCTTGCGAAGCCCGATTGAGGACGACAGAAACACCGTTTGGAAGTGGCCGAGCAGATCGGCATGGTGTTCCGAGAAATGTGTGACATGCGCGACATTGGTGTTTGAGAACGCGTAGAGCGGCCAGCGCTTCGCGGCACGCGCGAGGAGTTCGGCGATGCCCGGCATCTCCCCGACGAAGATCGCGTTCCAGCCTTCGAGAAATTGTGCCGGCGTCAGATCGATACCGAGTGTGTCGTGCAGATGCGCAAAGAATACGTCGTCGGAAATCTCGCCGCGCTCGTGTCGCATATAGACGTCGCCGCGTGCAAACCGACTCACGATGTCGTCCGGCGCACAATGCGCATAGTCCGACCAGACCTTCAGCACGCGCGTGAAATCGATGTCCAGCACGACGCGACCGAGGTCGAACAGCAGGGCGTCGGCGGAATTTGGCGTAAGCGGCATCGTCATCTGTCTCTTTTGGGTCAACGATTGAACATGCTGCAGCGCAGGTTAGCGGATGGTGGCAGAAAATCCTTGCCCCTCGTGACAAACCGTCCCGATAATTTTTGTTGCCGAGGCAACTAATTCATGAGAGCCTTTCCAGAGAGGGCGCGTAAGAGAGCAGTCAACTGCCGCGCCCCGCAGGGAGAGGAACGATGGTGGACCGCTTGTGCGGGACAGCGCCTGATGCTGCGTGCGCGATCCGTCCCGGCTTAACCGGTCACAGCGCCGAGATTGCTGTGAATGCGTCGCAGCAGGTCGACGAGCACTTCGCGTTCGCTTTCCTCCAGACAGGACAGCAGCTTTCGCTCGCGTTCCAGCGCGGTCACGATGACGGCGTCATGGGTCGTGCGCCCCTTCGTGGTCAGCGTAATCGAATGGGTCCGCGCGTCGTCCGGGTCGGCGTTGATGGCGACCAGGCCGCGCTCTTCCAGCATGGCCAGCGTGCGGCTGACAGGCCCCTTGTCGAAACCGATGACGTGGCAGATGCGCGAGGCGGGAATGCCGGGCTCGATCGCCAGCAGCGACATGATGCGCCACTCGGTGACATTCACGCCAAACCGCTTCTGATAGAGGACGGTCGCGTTGCGCGAGAGCTTGTTCGCAATGAAGGTGATGAAGGCCGGCACATAGCGCTCGAGATCGAGCAGTTGCCCGCCTTTGGAAGCGGGCGCTCTCGCGGCGACAGTCCTGACATTGGCCTTTGTCGCTTTCGCCTTGGCGGGCTTTCGAGCCGATTTGCCCGATCCAGTCTTGCTCATGCGCCACGATCCTGCCTGCCTGCGTGATGCCGTCGAAATCGGCGAGATCACGTGGTCCTGAGGAATAGAGATACGCAGCCGCAATTGCCAACAAGAAAATACGGGAGGTTTACATGGTTGCCACGGTTACGACGGCGCCGCCCCACACCACGCAGGTGCTGTCTTTTGGCAGCCCGATGCCGAACGGCGCGGGACCCCAGCCTGTCGTCCATCTCGACGTCGATCCCTTCGCCATGGACTTCTTCGCCGATCCGCATCCCACCCACGAGGTGCTGCGTGAGGCGGGACCGGTGGTGTATCTCGACAAATGGAACGTCTATGCGGTCGCCCGCTATGCCGAAGTTCATGCGGTGCTGAACGATCCCGCGACGTTCTGCTCGAGCCGCGGCGTGGGTCTCAGCGATTTCGCCAAGGAGAAGCCGTGGCGGCCGCCGAGCCTCATTCTCGAAGCCGACCCGCCGGCGCATACGCGTACGCGCGCGGTTCTCAACAAGGTGTTGTCGCCGGCAGTGATGAAGCAGTTGCGGGCCGGGTTTGCCGCGGCGGCTGATGCAAAGGTCGATGAGCTCCTGGAGCGGGGCAGTTTCGACGCCATCGCGGATCTCGCCGAAGCCTATCCTTTGTCGGTGTTTCCCGATGCGGTGGGCCTGCAGCAGGAGGGCCGCGAAAACCTGCTGCCCTATGCAGGTCTCGTCTTCAATGCCTTCGGCCCACCGAACAAATTGCGTCAGGACGCCATCGAACGCTCGGCACCGCATCAGGCCTATGTGCAGTCGCAATGCCAGCGCGAGAATCTCGCGCCCGGCGGCTTCGGCGCCTGCATCCATGCGCGGGTCGACACTGGCGACATCACCGCGGACGAGGCGCCACTGCTGGTGCGCTCATTGCTGTCGGCAGGACTGGACACGACGGTGAACGGTATCGGTGCCGCGGTCTATTGCCTGGCGCGCTACCCGCAGGAATTCGCGCGGTTGCGCAGCGACCTGTCGCTGGCGCGCAACGCCTTCGAGGAAGCGGTGCGTTACGAAAGCCCCGTGCAGACCTTCTTCCGCACCACGACGCGCGACGTCGAGATCAGCGGCTGCCGCGTCGGTGAGGGCGAGAAGGTGCTGATGTTCCTGGCCGCAGCCAACCGCGATCCGCGCCGCTGGGCCGATCCCGAACGGTACGACATCACCCGCAAGACATCGGGCCATGTCGGCTTCGGCTCCGGGATCCATATGTGCGTGGGGCAACTCGTGGCCCGGCTCGAGGGCGAGGTGATGCTGTCCGCACTGGCGCGCAAGGTCGCAGCCATCGAGATCATCGGCGAGGTCAAGCGCCGTTACAACAACACGCTGCGCGGACTGGAAAGCCTGCCGGTTAGCTTCACGCCTGCCTGAGGATTCCATGCCGAGCATTACGTTCATTCATCACGACGACCGCGCCGAGACAGTCAGTGCCAATGACGGCGACAGCGCCATGTATACGGCGCTGCTGCATGGCATCGACGGCATCACGGGGGAATGCGGCGGCGGCGCGGTCTGCGCCACCTGCCATGTCTATGTCGACGACAGCTGGCTGGGCAAGGTTGGCGCAGTCGGTGCCGACGAGGATGAGTTGCTGGAAGGTGTCGCCAGCGAGCGGCTGCCGAACAGCCGGCTGTCGTGCCAGATCAGGATCACCGAGGCGCTCGACGGCCTCGTGCTCCGGCTGCCGGAGCGACAGGTGTAACTCGCAAGCAAGACCGCGACCGGCAACGTCCGGACCCGCGTAACAAAGTCAGAGGGGGAAGACGACAATGAAGGGCTTGAAGACAGTTCTGGCGGCTGCGGCATCCTGCGTGATGGCGACGGCGGTGCAGGCGCAGGTGTCCGACGATGTGGTGCGGGTCGGTGTGCTCAACGATATTTCCGGCGTGTTCCAGGACACCAACGGAATGGGCTCGGTGGAAGCCGCGCGCATGGCTGCCGAGGATTTCAACGGCGGCGGCAAGAACATCAAGGTCGAGATCGTCTATGCCGACCATCAGAACAAGGCCGATGTCGGTTCCGCCATCGCGCGCAAATGGCTCGATGTCGAGAAGGTCGATGCCATCGTCGACGTGCCGAATTCGTCGGTCGGTCTCGCCATCAACAATATTGCCCGCAACACCAGGATGACGTTCCTGGCATCGTCGACAGCGACCTCGGACCTTACCGGCAAGGACTGCTCGCCGAACACCATCCAGTGGGTCAACGACGCATGGGCCACAGGCAACACCACGGCGGCAGCGATGATGCAGCGGGGCGGTGACGACTGGTACTTCCTCACGGTGAACTACGCGCTGGGGCAGGGCATCGAGGCCGAAGCCACCAATTACATCACGAAGAATGGCGGCAAGGTGCTGGGGTCGTCGAAGCACCCGCTCGGCACCTCCGATTTCGCCTCGCTCTTGCTGCAGGCGCAGAGCTCTAAGGCCAAGGTGATCGGCCTCGCCAATGCCGGCGCCGATGCCATCAATGCGGTGAAACAGGCCAGCGAGTTCGGCATGCAGGACGGCCCGCAGAAACTGGTCGCGTTCCTGATCTTCATCAACGATGTTCACGGCATGGGCCTGAAGACCGCGCAGGGCCTGTTGCTGACGGAATCCTTCTACTGGGACATGGATGACGACACCCGCGCTTTTGGCAAACGCTTTGCGGCGCGGCCGGGCATGAACGGCAAGATGCCGAGCGCCAATCAGGCGGGCGTCTATGCCTCCACGCTGGCCTATCTCAATGCCGTGGCCGCCAAGGGCAGCGACGATGCCAGTGTTGTCGTACCGCAGATGAAGACCTTCAAGGGCAAGGACAGACTGTTCGGCGAGGTCACCATCCGTGCCGATGGCCGCGTCATCCACCCGATCTATCTGTTCGAGATCAAGAAGCCGGCGGAGTCGAAAGGACCGTATGACTATTACAAGCTGCTCTCGACCATCCCGGCCGAAAAGGCGTTCCGGCCGATGGCCGAAGGCGGCTGCCCGATGATCAAGTAGCCAATTGCGCACCGATGCCGGCAACGCGTGTTGTGTCCGGCCGCAGCGGAGCCGGCCACGTCTCGTGCGTAAACATCGCGATGACACCGATCGCTGAATCCGCCCCTATTGAGGTTACCGCAAAACTTACAATGCGCGCGCGTAACTATGTAGCGCGCATTCACACCAGGCCTCGTCCGGCTTGGTAATGCAGATCCCGCCACGAGAGCCAGCCTGGATGTCTCATCCGTCCGGGTTGGTCGCTTGATGTGGCCCGGGACCGCCGCCAAACACCCCCCATGTCGCGCGCGGTCCCGGTTATTGTTCGTAAACAAGATCGACGATGGCGCAGGATCGCGATTTCGCAGCGATGATGCGCTCTGGAACTTCATGAGAAGTTGCGCGTCCTGCTCGCCGCGAAGATCGCCGCGCAGCGGCGGCGGCTCGATGAGAGCGGCTGCGCGATGTCGAACAGTTTCGGTGTCCCTGGCGATCATCGGGAATTATTTGCGGCAACCGGGGTTCTGAGGATGGGGGCCCACACCTGCGACAGGAGTGTGCCATGCTCAGGAAAATGTTGATCGGACTTGCCACAATTGCGGCCATCGGCATGACGTCCGTGCCGATGGATGCTTCCGCGCGCGGCGGCGGGGGCGGCCATGGCGGTGGTGGTTTCCACGGTGGTGGTGGTTTTCACGGAGGTGGTGGTTTTCACGGAGGTGGCTTCCATGGCGGCGGTATGGCCATGGGCGGCCTGCGCGGCGGCGGGTTCGGTGCAACTCGTTTCGCCGCCATGCCCGGTGGAGCACATTTCGCCGGAGTGTCCAATCGAGGCTTCAACCACTTCGGTCACCACAATCGCCACTTCCGGAATTTCGCGCCGTTTGCGATCGGATTCGGTTCGTCCTACGCCTATATGGGCTATCCGTATTACGACAACTGCTATGACGTTGTACGGGTACGGACTTATCACGGTTGGCGATGGCGGCGCGTGTATGTCTGCGGCTGACGCCGGGCGACCGCGGGGTATTCAATTCGCGGCGTTGTCCGTCACCAGATAGTGCCCGGACTTGCCCCCCTTTTTCTCGACGAGGTGGATGCCCTCGATGCGGACACCGCGCTCCACGGCCTTGATCATGTCGTAGATCGTCAGGCACGCGATCGACACCGCAGTGAGCGCTTCCATCTCGACGCCGGTCGGGCCACTGACCTTGACGGCGGCACGGACGCGGCAGCCCGGCAGTTTCTTGTCGGGCGTGATGTCCAGGGTGACTTTCGACAGCGCCAGCGGATGGCACAGCGGGATCAGGTCCGATGTGCGCTTTGCCGCCATGATGCCGGCGATACGCGCCGTGCCGAGCACATCGCCCTTCTTGGCATTGCCGGAGACGATCATGTCGAGCGTCGCCTTGCTCATGATCACCAGACCTTCGGCCACCGCGATGCGTTCGGTCGCCGGTTTCTCTGACACATCGACCATGCGGGCTTCGCCCGAGGAATCGATGTGGGTGAGGGCGGGGGCCTGCTTCGAGTTCTTCGTCTTGCCGGCCATGATCAATGCGTTCCGTTCGCGCGCTTGAGCAGCGTTTGCGTTGCCGCCGTCACATCCGCCTGCCGCATCAGGCTCTCCCCGACCAGGAAGGTGGAGATGCCGACGCGCTCGAGGCGCGCAAGATCGTCCGGCGTGAAGATGCCGCTTTCGCCGACCTTCAGACGATCCCGGGGGATCATCGGCGCGAGCGTTTCGCTGGCGGTCAGCGTGGTCTCGAAGGTGCGCAGGTTGCGGTTGTTGATGCCGATCATCGGCGAGCGCAGATTCAGTGCCCGCTCCAGCTCCGGCTGGTCATGGATTTCGATCAGCACGTCCATGCCGTGGTCGATGGCGGCGTCCTCGATATCACGCGCCTGCGCATCGTCGAGTGCGGCCATGATGATCAGGATGCAATCGGCACCGTGGGCACGCGCCTCGACCACCTGATAGGTGTCGAACATGAAGTCCTTGCGCAGTACCGGCAGTTTGGTCGCGGCGCGCGCCGCGACCATGAAGTCGAGATGGCCTTCGAACGACGGCGTATCGGTCAGGACCGAGAGACATGCGGCGCCGCCGGCCTCATAGGCCTTGGCCAGCGTCGGTGGGTCGAAGTCTTCGCGAATGAGCCCCTTGGACGGCGAGGCCTTCTTGATTTCGGCGATCAGCGCGAACTCGTTCTTGTCGAGCTTCCTGTGGATCGCGGTCATGAAGCCGCGCGGCGCCGACGCAGCCCTGGCCAGCGCTTCGACGGAAGCGATGGGATGGGCGCGTTTCGCCGCCGCGATTTCTTCGCGCTTGTAGGCTTCGATCTTGGTCAGGATGTCGGACATCGTTGTCTCACACCTTGGCGTTGGAGACGGCGACCAATCGCTTCAGCTTCTCCAGCGCCGCGCCGCTGTCGAGCGACTTCTGACCGAGTGCCACGCCTTCCTTCATGTCCTTGACCTTGCCCGCCACGATCAATGCCGCGGCTGCATTGAGGAGCGCCACGTCACGGAAGGCACTCGGCTTGCCGTCGAGCACGGCCTGCAGTGAGGCGGCGTTTTCCTGCGCGTCGCCGCCCTTCAGGGAATCCGGACCGGTGCGCGGCAGACCAGCGTCCTCGGGCGAAATCTCGAAGCTGCGGATATTGCCGTTTTCCAGCGCCGCCACGAAGGTCGGGCCGGTGAGGGTGATCTCATCGAGGCCGTCGGAGCCGTGCACCACCCAGGCGGATTCCGAACCGAGGTTCTTCAACACCTGTGCGAGCGGCAGCACCCACTGCCGCGAGAACACGCCGACCATTTGCCGCGTGACGCCGGCGGGATTGGACAGCGGCCCAAGCAGATTGAAAATCGTGCGGGTAGCGAGCTCGACGCGGGTCGGGCCAACATTCTTCATGGCCGGATGATGCGCCGGCGCAAACATGAAGCCGATGCCGGTTTCCATCAGGCAGCGGCTGACATCCTCGGGGGTGAGGTCGATCTTGACGCCAAGGGCCGCCAACACGTCTGCGGCACCAGAGCGCGATGACAGCGCGCGATTACCGTGCTTGGCAACTGGCACGCCGCAGCCGGCGACGATGAAGGAGGCGCAGGTCGAGACGTTGACGGAGCCGGAGCCATCGCCGCCGGTGCCGACGACATCGACAGCGCCGGCCGGTGCGTCGACCCGCAGCATCTTGCCGCGCATCACCTCGACCGCGCCGGTGATCTCGTCCACGGTCTCGCCGCGCACGCGCAGTGCCATCAGCAGGCCGCCCATCTGCGACGGGGTGGCTTCGCCCGACATCATGCTGTCAAAGGCCGCCGAGGCTTCCTCACGCGAGAGGGAGGCGCCGGTCGCGACCTTGGCGATGATTGCCCTGAGATTGTCCATCGAATGCTTTCAGAGTGATGCAATGAGGCCTTGTAGGATGGGTAGAGCGTTAGCGAACCCCATCACCTGCGATGCGGGGAGATGGCTTTCGCCTTCGGCTCTACCCATCCTACAGCCTAATTGGTGTTGCTGTTTGCGGCGCCGGTGGCGATCGCAACGGCTTCTGCGTTGATCTTGGTGCCGATCTGCGTTTCGAGCCTGGTGACATACTGCGCGACCTGTTCGTCGGTCAGTCCGCGCTGCAACGTCTCCTTCAGCTTCTTGGCATCTTCGGACGCCATGTCGACCGTCGGTGCGGTGATATCGGTGATCCGGTAGACGATCCATTCCGACGGCGTGGCGCCCTGAGCCTGTCCGGCCGAATCCTTGACGCCGCGGAACACGGACTGGATCACGCCAGCCGACAGGGCAGGGTCGCTCGCGTCACGCTTGAACGGCGCAGAGGTGACGACCTTGAGTCCGGCTGCAGCGGCTTCGTCGGCGAGCTTGGCGCCGCTTTCGAGCTTCTTCGCCATATCGACGGCCTTGTCGCGCAGGCGCGTGGTGATCTGCTCTTCGCGCCAACGCGCCTCGACCTGGGCCTTCACTTCGTCGAGCGTGCGGTCGCGCGCCGGCGTGACGCCGAGCACGTCGTACCAGATGTAACCCCCACCGGCCTGCAATGCGTCGTTGTCGACGCCGACATCGCTGTTGAAGGCCTGGGTCACGACGTCCACACCCGCGGGCAGGCCCGCAACTGGCTGGCCGTCCGGCGCCCGGCCGGAGCGATCGACGGCCTCGATGGTGACGGCGGTGAGGCCAAGCTTCTTGGCGGTATCGACGACATTGGCGCCGCCGCCGCGTTCGTCCTCGATCTTGTTGTGCATGTCGGATACGACGGCACGTGCGCGTTCGATGGCGATATCGCGCTTCAGGTTGGCGGCCACACTGTCATAGCTCGGCGTCGTTCCGGCCTGAACCTTGCCGACCTTGACCACCGTGACGCCGAATCGTCCGGTGATCGGCTGGCTGATGCTGTCCGGTGCCAGCGAGAAGGCGGCATTGGCGACGGAGGGGTCGAGAATACCCGCTTTGGCAACCATGCCGAGATCGATGTCGGAGGCGGACAGGCCGCGTTCCTTGGCGAGATCCTCGAACTTGAACGTATCGTTCAGCTTGGCGCGACCGGCTTCAGCGTCTGCCGCGTTCGGGAAGACGATCTGCGAGATCTGGCGCTGCTCCGGCGTGGAAAGCTTGTCCTTGCGCTCCTCGAACACTTTCCGGGCGTCGTCGTCCGACACTGTCGACCACTTCGCCATCTCATCAGGCGTCAAGGCGAGGAAGGCGATCTTGCGATATTCGGGCGCACGGAACTGGGTCTTGCGCTCGTCGAAATAGGCGGCGAGGGCTTCGGGCGAGGGCGCCTCAATGGTTCCGGCCTGCGCGGCATCGAGCTTCACGTAGTCGATGGTGCGGGTCTCGTTCTGATAGCGGCTCAGCGCCTCGATCATCGTCTTCGGCGGCTCGACGCCGGTAGTCACGGTGCCGGCGATCTGGCGGCGCAGCGAAACCTTGCGCTGTTCGGCGATATAGCGCTGTTCGGTGAAGCCGAGCGAACGGATCAGCTGCTGGAAGCGCGGCGCATCGAAGCCGCCGGTGGGACTCTGAAAGTTCGGATCCGCAACGATCTGCCGCATCACCTCGGCATCCGCCACACCCAGACCCTTGCGGCGCGCGTCCTCGTCCAGAGCGGCTTCGGCGACAACCTGCTGCAGCACCTGGCGGTCGAGGCCGAAGGCTCGGGCCTGATCCGAGGTCAGCGGGCGGCCGAACTGGCGGCCGATCTGCTGCAGCTTGTCGTTATAGAGCTGGCGGAACTGCTCGGTCGTGATCTCGGTCGAGCCGATGGTCGCGAGCTTGGATTGGCCGTAGCCCTTGAATGCGTCGGCGATGCCCCAGATGCCGAAGCTCACGATCAGCACGCCCATCACGACGGCCATAATCGTCTTGCCAATCCAGTTGGATGAGGCTTTGCGCATTCCTCGAAGCATAGGGTCTTCTTATCTGTCAGGAGGGGAATCGGCTCGCACCAGCAGCCCATGGGGCCGGAGGGCGTCGCCAAATAGGAGGCGCATCATAAAGTGGCAAAAGCCCCGTCGCAACCGGCTGGGACGGGGCGGATTGAAGCGGTTTCCGGCGCTTCGGCGGGACGTTACCGGCAGATGGAACTTTCCGGCCTGCTGCCGCTTTGTTGAGAGGGGCTGTCTTGGCCTGTCGGGGAGGGATCATGCGGGTCGGATGGCGATCGGGAGTTGCCGCCTGCGGCATCTGGATGGTGTTGATGCCTGCATGTGCACAGCAAAATCCTGCGATGCAGAACCCCGCTGTGACCGAGTCTACGAAGTCGCAGGCGAAAACAACGACGCCACCCCTTCCCGGAGCCAATAGTTTCGCTGAGGGGCAGGCCCGCAAGCTCTTGGAGTCTCAGGGCTATGCTGAAATTTCGCCGCTGGTGAACGACAGCCAGGGGATCTGGCGCGGCACCGCCATGAGCGGATCCAGGAAATTCCATGTCAGCGTCGATTACAAAGGCAACGTCTCTGCCACTCCGGAATGACCACAGGGACAGCACGATGAGCAAGGTGACGATCTCCCGACTGTTCGATGATTATGCCGACGCGCAGACGGCGGTGGTCCGTCTGCGTGAGGCCGGCGTGGCCGAGGACGACATCAGCATCATCGCCAACAATGCCGACAAATGGTACGCGCCCGACTATGCCGCAGGTGCCAGCAAGGGCGCCGCGATCGGCGCTGGTTTCGGCGGCTTCGGCGGGCTTCTCGCAGGCCTTGGCTTGCTGGCGATTCCCGGCCTCGGGCCGGTGGTCGCGGCGGGGTGGCTCGCCGCTGCAGCGGCGGGCGCGGTAGCCGCAGGCGCTGCCGGTGGCGTAATCGGAATGCTGGCGGAAGCCGGTGTTGCCGTGAACGATGCCGAAGTCTATGCCGAGAGCATCCGCCGCGGAGGTAGTTTGGTCAGTGCCAAGGTGGAGGTGGCCGACAGGGATCGGCTTGAGGCGCTCCTGCATCCATCCTCCGTCGATATCGCCAAGCGCCGCAGCGATCTGGCCTTAACGGGCTGGAGCAAGTTCGATCCTTCGGCGCCTGACCTCACGGCTGACCAGATCAAGCAAGAGCGCGGGTTGAGGGGCACTAAACCTGCCTAAGCTGCGAGTCAGCTTGAGCTGACGGATCGCCTCTGTTAGCTCAAACAACCTCTTTCAATCACAGGATACTCTCATGACTGATGCCGTTCGGCCGCTGATCGCTGGCAACTGGAAAATGAACGGCCTCAAGGCGTCAATGACCGAGTTCGAGGCGATGCTGCGCGGTGCGCCCGATGTGCTGGACAAGGCCGACCTGCTGGTCTGTCCGCCGGTCACGCTGTTGGCGATGTTTGCGTCGAAGGCATCGAGCTTTGGACAGGAGGGCAATCATGTCGTCTCAGTCGGGGCGCAGGATTGCCACAAGAAAGTCTCAGGCGCGCATACCGGCGATATCGCGCCGGAAATGCTGGCAGATGCCGGCGCAATCGCGGTTATCGTTGGACATTCCGAGCGCCGCGCCGATCACGGCGAGACCGACGCTGTGGTTCGCGAAAAGGCGCTCGCCGCCTGGCGCGCCGGGCTGACCGCCATCGTCTGCATCGGCGAGACCCAGGCCGAGCGCGATACCGGCAAGACGCTCGACGTCTGCGGCACCCAGCTCCAGGGCTCGCTGCCGGACGATGCCACCTCAGGCAACCTGATCGTGGCCTATGAACCGGTCTGGGCGATCGGTACGGGATTGACCCCGACAGCCCAGGATGTCGAGCAAGTTCATAAGTTTATCCGGGATCGTTTGATTGAGCGCTTTAAGAGCGAGGGGGTCTCGATCCGCATTCTCTATGGCGGTTCGGTCAAGCCATCCAACGCCAGGGAGTTGATGGCGGTTCCTCACGTGAATGGTGCGCTGGTGGGCGGCGCCAGCCTGAAGGCTGCCGATTTCCTTGCGATCGCGGCGGGCTGTCCTTAACTAGCTCGAATTGCTGGACTACGCGGGAAGCAATGGCGGCTCTGGGAGCGCTCCCTTCACACGGGAGCGGTCAAAGGCTGTCCCTTCCGGGGGTGACAATCCCCCGGTCGATCGTGTAGACACCGCTGGATTCAAACCCCGCAAGCTCTCAGACTGCAGCCGGCGATCGGCGCTGCGTGCTTGCGATGGAAGGACACGATGCAAAGCGTCATTATCGTTATCCACCTCATGATCGTCGCGGCCCTGATCGGGACGGTGCTGCTGCAGAAATCCGAAGGCGGCGGCCTGGGCGTCGGTGGCGGTGGAGGCGGCGGCTTCATGTCGAGCCGTGGCACGGCGAACTTGCTGACCCGCACCACAGGTTTTCTGGCGGTCGGCTTCTTCCTGACCAGCCTGTTCCTGTCGTGGCTCGCGACCTATGAGCGCAAGCCAACGTCGATCCTGCCGGGCTCGACCGCGCCGGTGTCGCAGCCGGGTTCCCCGCTGGCGCCGCCGACCTCGGGCGGCCTGCTGGATACGCTCAAGAAATCCGACGAACAGCAGGCTCCTGCAGCCCCGGCACCACCACGCTCGCAATAAAGCAGAGGCGCCATGCAGGACGGGGACTACCGTCCTGCATCAGCAGATCCCATCAAGGGGCTGCAATCATTTCGTTTTTCACGTCACCCACAGCCTCACCGATTCTCGGCTGACGGCTGCGATTCGTTTTGGCGAATCGGTTTCGGAGCCTTAAAGGTTAAGTCCCATGGCGCGGTACATTTTCATCACCGGCGGCGTGGTTTCCTCGCTCGGTAAAGGTCTGGCTTCAGCGGCGTTAGGCGCGCTGTTGCAGGCGCGTGGCTACAAGGTCCGGCTTCGCAAGCTCGACCCCTATCTCAACCTCGATCCCGGGACCATGTCGCCGTATCAGCACGGCGAAGTGTTCGTAACGGACGACGGCGCCGAGACCGATCTCGATCTCGGCCATTACGAGCGGTTCACCGGGCGGCCTGCCACCAAGCAGGACAACATCACTACCGGGCGGATCTATCAGGACATCCTCACCAAGGAACGCCGCGGCGACTATCTCGGCGCCACCATTCAGGTGATCCCGCACGTCACCAATGCCATCAAGGATTTCGTCCTGTCAGACAATGACGGCTACGATTTCGTGCTGGTGGAGATCGGCGGAACCGTCGGCGACATCGAGGGCCTGCCGTTCTTCGAGGCGATCCGTCAGCTCCGCAACGATCTGCCGCGCGGCGACACCGTGTTCGTGCATCTGACGCTGCTGCCTTACATCCCGAGCGCCGGCGAATTGAAGACCAAGCCGACCCAGCATTCGGTCAAGGAGCTGCGCTCGATCGGCATCCAGCCCGACATCCTGCTGTGCCGCTGCGACCGCGATATTCCCAAGGAAGAGCGCCGTAAATTGGGGCTGTTCTGCAATGTTCGCGAAAGTGCCGTGATCGAGGCGCGCGACGTCGATAACATCTATGCGGTGCCGGAGGCCTATCACGTCGCCGGGCTCGACGACGAAGTGCTGGCGGCATTCGGCATGACGCCGAAGGCGCTGCCCGAACTGAAGACCTGGAACACCATCAACGAGCGCGTCCGTCATCCGGAAGGCGCCGTGACCATCGCCATCGTCGGCAAATATACCGGCATGAAGGACGCCTACAAGTCGCTGACCGAAGCGCTGTCCCATGGCGGCATCGCCAACAAGGTGAAGGTCAATCTCGACTGGATCGAGAGCGAGGTGTTCGAGAATGAAGATCCCGCACCGTTCCTCGAACACGTCAACGGCATCCTCGTGCCCGGCGGCTTCGGCCAGCGCGGCGCCGAGGGCAAGATCCGCGCGGCGCAGTTCGCGCGCGAGCGTAACGTGCCGTATTTCGGCATCTGCTTCGGCATGCAGATGGCTGTGATCGAGGCGGCGCGGAATCTCGGCGGCATCAAGGACGCCAACTCGACTGAGTTCGGCGATACCAAGGAACCGGTGGTCGGCCTGATGACCGAATGGCTGCGCGGCAACGAACTCGAGAAGCGCAGCAATGCCGGCGACCTCGGCGGCACCATGCGGCTCGGCGCCTATCCGGCGACATTGACCAAGGGCAGCAAGGTCTCGGAAGTCTATGGCGGTGCCACCGAAATCTCCGAGCGCCACCGCCACCGCTACGAGGTCAATACTGTCTATAAGGACCGTCTCGAAAAGCACGGTTTGAAGTTCTCCGGCATGTCGCCGGACGGTGTGCTGCCGGAAATCGTCGAATACGAGAATCATCCGTGGTTCATCGGCGTGCAGTACCACCCCGAACTGAAGTCGCGTCCGTTCGAACCGCACCCGCTGTTTGCGTCCTTCATCAAGGCTGCAGCGGCGCAGAGCCGGCTGGTGTGATCGCGAAGAACGGATGATGCTTCGCTCGTCCGTTCTTCAGCAATCCGGAAAACGGCGTTCGCCGATCCCATGTCTGCTATCGACCGAAGTGATCGCTCACGGTTTCAGCGAAGCGAAGCGTCAGCTCGGTGAGGGGCGCGTCCAGCGGAGCCGCCTGCGACGATACCTTTGCGATGACCAATTCTTTCGCGGGCTCGACAAAGACGTTCTGACCGTGGATGCCGAGGCCGAGCGCCATTTTGCGGTCTCTCAGCACATACCATTTGTTGCGATAGTGCATCGATCGGCCGCCGAAATAGGGCGCGAGATCGCCGGCCGACCAGGCGGCCGGATCGCCGTTGGCAAGGATGTCATCGATCCACCCGGATGGAATGATGGACGTGCCGTTGCGGCTGCCGCCTTGCAGCATGAGCTGACCGACGCGCGCAAGATCCATCACGGTGGTGCAGATGCCGCCGGCGCAGCGCGGCGCGCCGAAACGGTCGACGGTGACATAGGCAGAGTATTGCGCGCCCATCGGTCGCCACAGATGCGTACTCATCAGATCCGCAAACCGCACGCCGCTCGCACGTTCCAGAATCCAGCCGAGCAGATCTGAATTGGGCGAGACATAGTGAAAGGGACCGCCATCCGGCCCCTCGCGATCTGTCAGCCCCGTCAGGAAGCTGCGCAAGTCGCTCGGACTCTCGCCCGGCCCAAGAGGGTTCCAGCCGGTCGCTTTGCGATATTCGACGATCGGGCCAGAGGTTGCGAGGTAGTTCTCGTCGAAACGAAGACCGACGCGCATGTCGAGCACGTGGCGGACCTTGGCGTCGGAATAAACGGATCCGCGCAGCTCCGGGATGATCGAGACAACCGGCTGCTCGGGATCGAGGATGCCTTTCCCGACAAGGATGCCTGCGACAAGTGCAGTCATTGATTTCGACACCGACATCAGGATGTGCGGTGTGTCCGCGCTCATGCCATTGGCGTAGCGCTCGAAGATCACTTTGCCCCGGTGCAGGATGGCGAGGCCATCTGTGTTGGTCGCATCAAGCAGTCGGTCAATCGAATAGCTGGTGCCGTCGTGTTCGACGGACAGCGATGAGAGGTCGCGGGGATCGGACTCGAACTGCCAGATGTCGCCGGGCGTATTCGGGATATCGGAGGAAGGTACGATGTCCCGGACATGATGGAATGCCCATTTGTTGTAAGGGTCGGTGCGCCAATTGGCCAACGTCGCCTGATCTTTGGGAAAGGATGGAAAGCCGGACATCAGCGCAGACGACATCAACAAAATCTCCAGTCAACGAAGCAGGGCACTCTGGCCGATTGCACCGCAGACGTCGAGAGACGTTGATCCCGCGCACAATGATGCGGAAGCACAACAGGCATGCGCAGGAGCGATGGGGAGAGAGCGTTGGCGACGGAAGCCCGGTCTGCTAACCCAGCAACCGACCGAAGGAGATTTTCATGCGTGCTTTCTATCACCCGGAGCAGGCGCTTCATTCGCCGCAGCAGTTCATGCGCTATGGCCGCTTTGTGCCCGTGAAGGACTCGCCCGTTCGCACCGAGCGATTGCTGGGCGCCCTGGCGCGTCATGGAATTAAGCCTGAAGAGCCGGCTGCCTATGGCACGGCGCCGGCGCTCACGGTTCATACGCCGGCCTATGTCCGCTTTCTGGAAACGGCCTGGGAGAACTGGGCGCAATTGCCGGATCATGGCCCCGAAGTCTGGCCACAATATTTCCCCTACTGGAGCGGGCGTCCGGAAGATGCTGCGCGGCCCGATTGCCCGGCCACGGGCTTCATCGGTCAGGTTGGCTGG
The DNA here is from genome assembly GCF_058800725.1 of Tardiphaga sp. GW822-FHT04G09. Taxonomy (NCBI): domain Bacteria; kingdom Pseudomonadati; phylum Pseudomonadota; class Alphaproteobacteria; order Hyphomicrobiales; family Nitrobacteraceae; genus Tardiphaga; species Tardiphaga sp. GW822-FHT04G09. Next base: position 31,498 of record NZ_JBXAMO010000007.1, read on the forward strand.
TATCTCGGCGATCTGTCGGTGCCGATGGGACCAGACAGTTGGGGCTCAATTCTGCGCTCGTCGGAAACGGCCACCGCGGGCGCCGATGCCATCCTCGCGGGTGACCGTGCAGCCTATGCATTGTGCCGGCCATCCGGTCATCATGCCCGCGCCGATCGTGGCACCGGCTTCTGCTATCTGAACAACAGCGCGATCGCGGCGCAGCGCTTGCGCAGCCGCTTCGGCAAGGTCGCGATCATCGATGTCGATGTTCACCACGGCGATGGCACGCAGCAGATTTTCTATACGCGGTCAGATGTTCTGACGATCTCGGTCCACGGCGATCCGACCGACTTCGGGCCCTATTATACCGGTTATGCGAACGAGACCGGCTATGGTGCTGGGGAAGGCTTCAATCTTAATCTGCCGCTGCCTCCCGGCGCTCGCGGCGCCGAGATGAATGCAGCCCTCGATACGGCGATCGAACACGTTCGCGCATTTGGTGCCGATGCCCTTGTCGTGGCGCTCGGCTTTGATGCCCATCGCGATGATCCGATCGGCATCCTGAAGCTTGACGCAAAGGACTTCGGGAACGTCGGGAGCAAGATGCAATCGCTGGGTCTGCCGACGCTCGTCGTGCAGGAAGGTGGTTATGGGATCGATGCGATACAGGACTGCCTTGATGCGTTCCTGACCGGCTTCAGGCAAACGTAGCCTGCGTGGCGCGTAGGGCAGAGTACGCATCGCTCATCTGCGCTGGGCCGGCTCAGCTCTCGAAGGCCGTCGCCGGCTTGCAACAACGCGGAACGCCTCGTTGATACGATCCACTCCGATGCCGGAGGAGATGGTCGTCCGGTTTCACTTGCAGCCCGATGTGCTGTCTCCGGCACGGGCCATCGGCTTGCCGTTGATGAACACGCCAGTGCTGCCGGAGATTGTCTTGCCGCCACATTCGGTGCTGCCGCCGACGACGGCTGCAGGCTTGCCGTTGATGTAGACGCCTTTCGCGCCTTCGATGATCTTGCCATCGGTCGTGGTGTCGCCGACGCGCGCCGCCGGCTTGCCATCGACCATCACGCCGGTGGCGCCAGACGTGATCTTGCCGGGCTGTTGCGCAGCCGCAGGCATCGTCAGGATCATCAAGGCGAGTAGCGACAGCAGGGGCTTTTGCATCGTGAGTCCAAGTCCATTTGCCAAGTCAGTTGCGCCAGTGGCGGCATGATGTAAGCCTGACGGTACGCAGGCAAGGGACGATGCCGCAACGAGCCATGCGTTAGAGCCCGATAAGGCCGACAAAAGGGAAGGAACCAAAATCGATGATCTATGAATTGCGCGTGTATCGCTGTTTGCCGGGGCGTTTGCCGGCGCTGATGAAGCGATTTGAATCGGTCACATTGAAGCTGTGGGAAAAGCACGGGATCCGGCAGTCCGGCTTCTTCACTACGGTGATCGGCGAATCCAATCAGGAACTGACCTACATCCTCAAATGGGAATCGCTCGCGGAGCGCGAGAAGGTGTGGACTGCTTTCATGTCCGATCCCGAGTGGATGTCGGCGCGCGCCAAGTCCGAGGAGGACGGCCAGATCGTCGGCAATATCGTCAGCCAGCTGCTGGCGCCGACGGCCTTCTCGGCGCTGAAATAAGCCTGGTCCCGGGGGCAGGCCGGTCCGGCCGGTGCTGAGGCCGCCCTGGTCGGGTTGGAGGCGGCTTCCGCCGCAACCCTGATATTCCGACGGGCGGGATGGGCCTGATCCGGCTTGCATCCCGCCCGGTCCTGCGGTCATGGTCGCCGGAATAAGGAGACCATTTTGACCGCATCGTCCACAGCCGCGCCCGTCGTCGCACTCGGTACCGTCCGCTTCGGCAACAGCTTGCCGATCTCGGTGATCGCCGGGCCATGCCAGCTGGAAAGCCGGGCGCATGCGCTCGAAGTGGCATCGGCACTGAAGGAGATCGCGATCCGGCTCAAGATCGGCCTCGTCTTCAAGACCTCGTTCGACAAGGCCAACCGCACCAGCGCCTCCGCAGCGCGCGGCATCGGCCTCGATGACGCGCTGCCCATCTTTGCCGAGATCCGCGAGACGCTGGGCCTGCCTGTTCTCACGGACGTGCATGAGAACGATCAATGCGCCCGTGCCGCCGAGGCGGTGGACGTGCTGCAGATTCCGGCCTTCCTGTGCCGGCAGACCGATTTGCTGCTGGCCGCGGCAGCGACCGGCAAGGTGGTCAATGTGAAGAAGGGGCAGTTTCTTGCGCCTTGGGACATGGCCAATGTCGTCAGCAAGCTGACATCGTCGGGCAATGACAAGGTGCTGGTGACCGAGCGCGGTGCATCCTTCGGCTACAACACGCTGGTCTCCGACATGCGGGCGCTGCCGATCCTGGCGCGCACCACCGGGGCGCCGGTGATCTTCGATGCCACGCATTCGGTGCAGCAGCCGGGCGGCAAGGGCACGTCATCGGGTGGTGAGCGCGAATTCGTGCCCGTGCTGGCGCGCGCGGCCGTTGCCGTTGGCGTCGCCGGTGTCTTCATCGAGACCCATCCCGATCCGGACAACGCGCCGTCCGATGGGCCGAACATGGTGCCGCTGCGTGACTTCGAGGCGCTGGTGAAGAACCTGATGGCATTTGATGCGCTGGCCAAAGAGACGGCGGCAAAGGCCTAATATGCAATTCCGGTCCGCGGCGCTGGCAGCGACCTGATGCCCCCCGTTCTCAACATTATCGCACTGGCATCCTTCGCCGCCGCGCTGTCGATGCGTGCGCTCGACCCGGTACTGCCGCATGTCGCAGACGATCTGTCCATTACGGTGGCAGTCGCCGCGGGCCTGGCATCAGCGCTGGCCTTCACCTTCGCCATCGTGCAGCCGGCGCTTGGTGCCGCTGCCGACCTGTTCGGCAAACCGCGCCTGATGATCGTCTGTCTGGTGCTGCTCGGCATCGCCAACATCCTCGGCGCGATCACCACCGACTATCCGCTGCTGCTGGCGACGCGCGTGCTGGCCGGCATCGGGGCAGGCGGGGTGTTTCCGGTTACCCTCAGCCTCACCAGCGATCTGGTCGGGCCGAAGCTGCGTCAGGTGGCACTCAGCCGCGTGATGGCCGGCGCCATGACCGGCAATCTGCTGGGTTCGACGGCATCGGGCGTTATCGGCGATTTCTTCGGCTGGCGCGGCGTGCTGGTCATTCTCGGCGGCCTCGCGATCGTAGCGTCAGTTGCGGTGGCGTACGGCTTCAAGGGTGCCGCGATCATCAAGCCGACTGTGAAGGCCGACTTCGGCAAGCTTGCCCAAGGCTACAGGGTGATCTTCCGCAACCCGAACACGCTGATTGTCTACAGCGCGGTGTTCATCGAAGGCTGCTGCATCCTCGGCCTGTTTCCCTATATCTCGTCATTCCTGTTCGATCGCGGCGTCACCAGCCTCTCAATCGCGGGCCTCGTGATCGCCTGCTTTGCCGTCGGCGGCCTGTTCTATACGGCGACCGTGTCGCGCATGCTGGCACGGCTCGGCATCAACGGCATGATGATCTATGGCGGCATCGTGATCGCGATCCAGCTCGCCGCCACGGCCTTCAGCCCGAACTGGCAGATCCAGGCGCTGAGCCTGCTGCTAATGGGCTGGGGCTTCTACATGCTGCACGGCTCGCTGCAGATATTCTCGACGGAGCTGTCACAGGAAGCCCGCGCCAGCGCCATGTCGCTGCACGCCTTCTGCTTCTTCATGGGCCAGTCTGTCGGCCCTATCGCCTACGGCTTCGGGCTCGCCCATGCTGGCAAGATGCCGACGCTGCTGATGAGCGCAGCGATCGTCTTTGTGCTCGGCTTTGCGGCCGCGAAGCTGCTGAAGCAGCGCAAGCCTGCGGATGCCATCGAGCCTGTCTGACCAAGTTGATTGAGGTGGCGTCGGGTCAGTCGTGATCGAGCAAGAGCTCGCCACGCAACATCAGCTGTGCGGCCTCCGCCTTCAACAAACGAACGAATTCATCGGCCGCAGGCGATAGTGAGCGGCTGACGCGATGCGCGACCTCGATCTGGCGGGTGACGGATGGTTCCACCAGCGGGCGCGCAACCAGCGTGTCTTTCGCTAGCGCGGTGATGGCATAGAGCGGCAGGACGGTGACACCGAAGCCAGCGTCGACCATAGCGACGATGGTTGTCAGTTGATCCAGTTCGAATGTCGGTTCTGCAGCGAGGCCCGCTGTCGCAAATCCGCGTTCGAGTTGCTCTCGAATGCCGTTGCCGCGGCGAATGGCGATCAGGGGAATGCCTTCCAGATCCCGCCAGCGCACCTGCGCAAGGGCGGCAAGCGGATGGTCGGGCTTACACAGCAGGGCAAATTGATAGGGTACGAGCGGGATGCGGGTAATCGCGTCCTCGTCATGCCGGAACGTGCCAACAGCCAGATTGATCTCGCCATCGAGCAGCAGTTGATAGATCGCCGACACCGCGCGATCGATCAGGGTCACGCTCACGCCCGGTGAGGATTGCGCGAATTCCGCCATCACCGGCGGCAGCAATGCAGCTGCGAGCAAAGGCGGCGCGCCGACGATGATGCGGCCGCGCTGGCGCTTTGCAACTTCGCGCGCCCGGCGAATGGCGGCATCCATATCCCCCGTCAGTCGCTTGGCGTCCTGGAGGAATTCGGTCGCAGCTTCGGTCAACTCCACACGCCGAGTCGAACGGTCGAACAGCCGGAAGCCGACTTCGGTCTCGAGATCGCGGATGAGACCCGACACCATCGGCTGCGCCATTCGCAGCCGCTCCGATGCGCGCGTGAAATTCTGAGTCTCCGCCACCGCGAGAAGGGCTTGGAGCTGGCGAAGGGTCACACTCATGGCTCACGCCCGTGATGTTGATTTATATCAATTTCATATCACTTGATCAATGAAAGCCGAATTGTCAAATAAATAACAGCGGCTTAGCTTCCCCACAGCGCGGATCACAACGGCGCATGGGAGGAAGAATGAGCAGTTCGGCCGTAGAAGAACGTCTCGCCTCATCGATAGGTCAGGATCGCGCGTCCACCGGATGGTGGGTGGTGTTTGGTTCGACGCTGGCGCTGATCGTCGGTAACGGGCCGATCATTCTGTTTACCTTCGGTGTGCTGTTGCAGCCGATCAGCGCAGAGTTTCACTGGCCACGCGGCGCGCTCGCCGCTGCAGTGGTCACGTCTCACGTCGCCGGTGCGCTGATGATGCCGTTCGTCGGCATTTTGATCGATCGTTTCGGCGTCAAGCGCATCGCGCTGCCAGCGATCACGCTATTCGCTGCGACGACGGCCTATGCCGGAACGCTGGGTAACAATCTCACGGCGTTCATTGCACTCTACGGATTGCTGGGAGTTTTCGGTGCCGGACATTCCACGCTGATCTATGCCCGCGCCGTCTCAACCTGGTTCGATGCGCAGCGCGGACTTGCGCTCGGGATCACGCTGGCTGGCATCGGCATCGGCGCCGCCGTTGTTCCGAAATTTACGCATTACTTCGTCGGCAGCTATGGCTGGCGCGAAGCCTATTTCGCGCTCGGCGCGTTGCTTTTCGTCGTGGGCTTCACATCGGTTTCGTTGTTCGTGAAAGATCGTCCCGTCCAGAGCAAGGCTGACGTGGCATTGCTCGAAGGCCTGACACTCAAGCAGGCGCTGACCGGATATCGCTTCTGGTTTGCATCACTGGCGATGATGTTTGCCGCCGCGGCCATCAACGGAACCATCGCGCATATCGTGCCGGTGCTGTCCGACCGCGGCATTGCGGCTGGCACTGCGACCACGGCCGTTGCCGCGTCCGGGCTGTCGCTGATCATCGGGCGGATGTTGTCAGGCTTTGCGATGGATCGCTATCAGGGACCGCACGTCGCCGCGTTCTTCTTTCTCATTCCGCTTGTCGGGATGGCACTGCTTGGCTTCGGCGCGATCGGTCCGACGGCCATCGTCGCTGCTGTTCTTCTCGGTCTGGGCATCGGCGCCGAAGGCGACATCATGGCGTACCTCACCGGTCGCTATTTCGGCATGAAACATTACGGCCTGATCTATGGCTGCGTCCTTGCGTTCTTCACGCTGGGCTCGGGCCTCGGGCCCTGGCTGATGGCTCACGCATTCGATCTCTATCACAGCTATGCCATCGGACTTATCGGCCTTGGTCTGACACTTTCCGCAGCCGTCGTGCTCGTCGCGACGCTGGGCGCCTATCCGTATCCGCCGCGGCAACGCTGACACACAGACAACGACTGGAAGAGAGAGTGTCATGAAGCACAACGAGAACCCGATTCCAAAAATCCACGCTGCCATCGTCGGAGGAGGCATTTGCGGGCTCGCAGTGGCGAACGCGCTCAGGTTTCGCGGCATCGACGTCACGGTGTTCGAGCAGGCGCCCGCACTGGGGGAAGTCGGTGCCGGCGTGTTCATCTACCCGAACAGCCTTCGCCAGCTGGAGCGGATGGGTCTGGGCGATGCGCTCGCGCGGGTCGGCGCGAAAGTCGGACCGGGGTCGCAGTACTATCGCATGGACGGTACGGTCGTGGGATCGATCCTCACCACTGACTCCGCCGGCTGGAACGGCATGTACGGCATGCACCGTGCCGACCTGCTGAACACCCTTGCTGCAGCATTACCGCCAAGCGCGGTGCGCACCGGGCATCGCTGCATAGGTTTCGAACAGACCAGCGAATCCGCACGGCTCACATTCGCCAACGGCGCCGTATTCGACGCCGACATCGTCATCGCCGCGGATGGCATTCAGTCGACGCTGCAAAAATACGTTGTTGCGCCGCAGCCGCCTGAATATTCCGGATCGCGCGCCTATCGCGGTCTGATCGCGCGCGACAAGCTCACGGACTGGCGTCCCGAGGCGCATCAGGTCTGGATGGGCGACGGAAAGCACTTCATGGTCTTTCCGGTGCGCAGTGGTCACCTTCTGAATTATGTCGGCTTCGTTCCGACGACGGATCAAACCGTCGAGTCGTGGTCTGCAGTCGGCGATCGCGACGAACTGGCGTCATCCTTCGCCGGTTGGGATCCGCGGGTGGTGGATCTGCTCGGCAAGGTCGAGACCTGCTTCTGGTGGGGGCTGTATGATCGCAGGCCGTTGCCGACTTGGACCAACGGTCGCCTCGTGCTGCTCGGCGACGCCGCCCATCCAATGCTGCCGCATCTGGGGCAGGGCGCCAATCAGGCCATCGAGGACGGTGTCGCGCTCGCCAAGTTTCTGGAAGGCCGGAGTCCCGACGAGATCGTTGGCCTGTTGCCGCGCTACCAGCAATTTCGGCGCGTGCGCACGGACATGATCCAGGCCGAGGCACGCCAGAACGGTCTGCGCTACGACTCCAAGTACAAGAGCCTGGAGCAGCGTGACAAGGAGATCGCCAATTCGGCGGCGTTCCGCAAGTCGCTGTACGACTACGATGTCGAAAAGGCCGCTGTCGCAGAGCTAGAAGACAACAACGTCCCGGCACTCTGACGGACACGGGTGCGCGAGACGGCGTTCACCCCCGCCCGCGATAGGGCGCAACGCCCTGCTCGGGGACCCAGACGCCCTTGGGCAGCGTTCCGGTCTGCCAGAACACGTCGATGGGGATGCCGCCGCGGGGATACCAGTAGCCGCCGATGCGCAGCCATTTCGGCTTGATGGCCGAGGCCACGCGTTTGCCGATCTCGACGGTGCAATCCTCATGGAAGGCGCCGTGATTACGGAATGAGGCGAGATAGAGCTTGAGCGACTTTGACTCGACCAGCCACTGGCCCGGCACATAGTCGATCATCAGATGGGCGAAATCCGGCTGGCCGGTGATCGGGCACAGCGAGGTGAATTCCGGCGCCGTGAAGCGCACCACGTAATTGGTGTCCTTCTGCGGATTTGGTACCCGGTCGAGTTTGGCCTGTTCGGGGGAGGTCGGCCATTCCACGGCACGGCCGAGCTGCAGGTCATCAGGCAATTTCGGGGATTTGCGGGGTGTTTTTGACATAAATATCTCCGTTACGGCGGTTCATAGCCAATCCCGGGGCCGCCGTCACGCCAAGCGGGGTTTTCCCGCCGGGAGGCTTGCTGTAGAAGCGGCGCCAACCACCCACCCCCAGCACAAAGAGGGCATCCATGACCGCCATCGTCGACATCATCGGCCGCGAAATTCTCGATAGCCGCGGTAACCCCACGGTTGAAGTCGACGTCGTCCTCGAAGATGGGTCGATGGGCCGCGCCGCGGTTCCGTCGGGTGCCTCCACCGGCGCCCATGAGGCGGTCGAGCTGCGCGACGGCGACAAGTCCCGCTATCTCGGCAAGGGCGTGCAAAAGGCTGTCGATGCCATCAATGGCGAGATCTTCGACGCCATCGGCGGCATGGATGTCGAGAACCAGGTCCAGCTCGACGAGATCATGATCGAGCTCGATGGCACCCCGAACAAGTCGCGTCTTGGCGCCAATGCCATCCTCGGCGTCTCGCTGGCCGCTGCCAAGGCGGCAGCGGAATCCTTCGACATGCCGCTGTATCGCTATGTGGGTGGTACCTCGGCCCGCACGTTGCCGGTGCCGATGATGAACATCATCAATGGCGGCATGCATGCCGACAATCCCATCGACTTCCAGGAATTCATGATCATGCCGGTCGGCGCGTCCTCCTTCGCCGAAGGCCTGCGCTGCGGCGCCGAGATCTTCCATACGCTGAAGAGCGAGCTGAAGAAGGCCGGCCACAACACGAACGTGGGCGACGAAGGCGGTTTCGCGCCGAACATCGGCTCGGCCGAAGCGGCGCTGGATTTCGTGATGGCCGCCATCGGCAAGGCCGGTTACTCCGCCGGGAAGGACGTGATGCTGGCGATGGACTGTGCCGCCACCGAGTTCTTCAAGGATGGCGCCTATGTCTATGGCGGCGAGAACAAGACCCGCAACATCTCCGAGCAGGCCAAGTATTTGGCGCAGCTCGTGGCCAACTATCCGATCGTCTCCATCGAGGACGGCATGTCGGAAGACGACATGGACGGCTGGAAGCAGCTGACCGATCTGATCGGTTCGAAGTGCCAGCTGGTTGGCGACGATCTGTTCGTTACCAACGTCACGCGTCTTGCCGACGGCATCAAGAATGGTCGCGCCAATTCGATCCTGATCAAGGTCAATCAGATTGGCTCGCTGACCGAGACGCTGAGCGCCGTCGAGATGGCCTACAAGGCTGGTTATACCGCGGTGATGTCGCACCGTTCGGGTGAGACTGAAGACTCCACGATCGCCGATCTCGCCGTCGCCACCAATTGCGGACAGATCAAGACCGGCTCGCTGGCACGCGCAGACCGGACCGCCAAGTACAATCAGTTGCTGCGCATCGAGCAGCAGCTCGGCACCCAGGCGAAATATGCCGGCAAGGCTGCCCTGAAGGCGCTCGCGTAACGCGCGCCGCGGCTGCCTCGGCGGCGGAAATCTACGTGATCAACGCCGTTCGCTGAAAGTGCGAGCGGCGTTTTTCATTGAATGTCCCTGACCGCGCAAGTCGACAACGCTATTCAATTTGTAGACGTCATCATGATACCCCATTGCGGTCGCGAAGGTATCACGTTGCGAGTTCAGCCTCCCCAGGCAATGCCGATGGGAGAGCGCAAATGCCCAACATCTTTAAGGTCCAAGGTTTCGGTGCACTGTCGGAGTGGAATGGACAGTTCTCCAGTGCGTCGGCCGATCAGGCGTTTCAGACGATAGCGTCACTCGGATCGAATTCGATCGCGCTGACGACGCGGATATGGACCGACAGCCGAACCGGCAATGACGTGCTCGCCGTGCCGGCCAAGACCGAAAGCGATGCAAGCCTGCTCGCTGGTTTTCAGAACGCACATGCCGCTGGGCTGGACGTTGTTTTCAAGCCGGGCATTACAGGTCTCGACGGTACGATCTCCCACAGTCTGGCGCCGTCGAATGTCGATGCATTCTTTGCGTCCTACAAGGCAGAGATCGTTCACCTGGCTGAAATTGCAGAGCAGGGCGATGTCGCCAGTTTCGCCATCGGCAATGAGATGAGCAGCCTGTCGGGCGAGGCCTATCGCAGCTACTGGACCGATATCATCTCGGCCGTGCGCGGCGTCTATCATGGCGAAGTCACTTACGCGGCGGCAACCGACGAGGCCTCCAAGGTCAGCTTCTGGGACCAGGTCGACACGATCGGCATCAACGCCTATCCGCCATTGACGTCGAGTACGACGCCGACGGTGGCCGATCTTGTGCATGCCTGGAACGAGGTGCCGTTCAATCCGTATTACGCCAAAGCTTTCGGTTACCAGTCGCCCGTCGATTTCTTTCACTCGCTGGCATTGGACTACGGCAAGCCGGTGCTGATGACCGAGGTCGGCTATCGCAGCATCGATGGCACCGCGATCAATCCTGGCGGCGGATCATCCAAGGCACCTGCGGATATTGCGGAGCAGGCTGATGCCTATAACGCGTTCTTCCAGGTCTGGAGCGCGCATGGCGGCAGCTGGCTGAAGGGCGTTGAGTTCTGGCAGTGGGATCTCAACAACTTCTACTCCGAGACCGGCTATTCGGTCATGGACAAGCCGGCGCAGGACATTATCGATCAATACTTCCACGGCAATGGCACGATCCCCGGCCTGACGGTGACGGGGTCATCGATCGGGGACACCATCGATCTGGGGAGTGGCAATAACGTTATCTACGGCGGGCGCGGTCATGACGAAATTCGCACCGGCGCCGGTAACGACATCATTGTTGCAGGACCAGCGACGGCGGAAAAGCTGACGAGCACGACGATTACGCTGACCGGCTATGGCTCCGTGGTCGACGGCGTTGGTGCGCAAGCGCAGATCATGGTGAACGGCCAGCCACTCTCTGGCATGCATGAGTTTACTTCGGCGACGGACCCGTCCGGCTATCAAACCTGGACGGTGACGTTCGACAATCCGGCGCAAATCGCCAGTATCGACGTCAATCTGGCGAATTCTGCGCCGGGGAGAGCCTTGCACTTCAAAGACATCGCCATCAACGGGGTTGAACTCCATCCGAGCGACGGCACCAATGCCAGTTCGCCCGGCTCGTTTGATCTCTATGTGCGGAGCATCCACTTTGATACCGCCCAACATCAGGACTGGTTCTTTGGGGCGTCGAGCGACAATGATGTCATCCGCGCCGGCGCTGGCGACGACATCATTACGGGTGGTATCGGCAACGATATTATCAACGGCCAGGCTGGTATCGATACTGCGGTGTACTCCGGCAATTTTGCTGACTACACGATCAGTCACAGTGGAAACCAGATCGTCGTCGCAGATGGGGTCGTAGGCCGTGACGGCACCGACTATCTCATGAATGTCGAATTGATGAAATTCGCCGACGGTACCTATGCCACCGACACGCTGGCGAAACAGACCGGGGCATCGACAACGACCGCCGCGACGCCAGTCGCACCGGCGGCTACGGTCACTGCGAGTGACGTCATCAGTCGGGCTGCCAGCGATAACTTCGCGTTCAAGCCATCAGTGACGTCTAACATCGTTCCACACGGTGAGACAGGTGCGGTGCATGCGGTCGATGCCACTGCGCTGGTTTCGAATGTCGGGATCAATGCGGCGCTTCATACCGACGCCGCGCCAGATCACCTTGTTGATCACACGGCTTCGGATTCTCCGAGTGAGGCGGCAGCGTCAACGACCCATCACGACGTCTTTCTCGTATAGGACAGCTCGCGGCGGGGCTGGAATCAATCAGCCGAGGTGATGGCCACCTCGGCTGATTTTCAGTCAGGACTTTTTGAGCGGCTATTGTGCCGGAGCGGCCGAGACTTGTGCAGGCTTCGGCGTGGCTGGTTTGCGGCGGATGCCGCTGCCGGTGACGGCCAGCACGCGGGCGATCGCCTGGCGCTGCAGGCTGTCGTCCTTGTCGATCGAGAAGTGATTGGTGGTGCTGCTCTCGTTGACATTGGCAAGCTTGCCCTTGAAGCGGGGATCCGCAGACACCGCGCGTCCCCACCCAGCGGGTACGTAATAGTTCACGATCTGCTTCACGTTGTTGGGGACGGCATCCGGCGCCACCGGATCGAAGTTCACGATCAGCGCCACCGGAACATTGTATTGCGCGAGCTTGCGGGCGACCGAGATGGTCGCATCGGCGCCGGCCGAATGGCCCATCAGGATGATCGGTTCACGGTTACCGGCCTTGTACTTGGCGATCATGTCGTCCGCCTGGCCGCTCCACAGCGTATGATTGCTGACAGAAGAGGCGACGCCAGCAGCCTCGAGCTTGTAGGCAAGCTGATCCATGCCGAGCGAGAACACGTTCATGAGGCCACGATAGAGATAGACATGGCCGGGGCGGCGCCCGGGTGCGGCATCGGCATCCCCGGAACTCGCGAGCGCGGCCGCAAAGAGCGACGACAGAATCAGCAAAACGGCCGCCGGAGAGGTCCACGACGGCCGTTTGAAGCCCTTGAGAGCAATCGACATAGTGCTTTCTTTCTTCGAAAAAACCCGCGACATGTTCAGACATAAGACCCTGCCGTCAATCACAGTCCTGCCTCGATTCCCGAAATTGTGATGGGAGCAGTTGCAAAAGGGGGGCTGTGTGACCTGCGGGCGACAAAATCCTGCCTGACGCTTCCGTTTTGGGCATGGGCAGGTGTTTGTCGGCGCGGGCGAATTTGCTATGCACCGGATCAGAACGGTGTGTGATGCACTCGGGAGCGAACGGACGATGATCGCGCGGCGGCATGTCTTCCACATTGGCGGGTACGACCCGATTCTGCCGGACACGCAACTCGAGCGGTTCCGCCGTTCGCTGTCGAGTTTCGAGAAGACGTGGAGCGTGTCCGCGAAGGCGTCCGGCGTGCTTGACGCTACGGATGTGAGCGCATCCTGGCGGGCCGAGACCTCCGGGCCGAACTGGACGACAGAAACCACCTACGAAATGCTGCGCTGGGATGACCTGATCCTGCAGGATCACAGCCGGGGCATGCTGTCGCGATTGGGCGCCGCCTTTGTCACGCTGGGCGACTGGCTGGTGACGGGAACCCTGTTCCGATTCTTTTATGCGAGCTGGAAATATGCCGGCTTCTTCCTGTTCTCTTACCTGTGGATCGCGGGCTTCGCTGCGGGTGGCGCGGCGGTCGGCTATGGGTTGACTTGGCTGCTCGGTATCTCAGGCGCGGCTGGATGGATCGGCGGCGGCGTCGTGGCCGCAGCCGTGTTCACGGCGCTCCTGCATCATTACGGCTGGCGCAAACCGATCAATCACGTGTTCGACGACTGGATCTTCTCGCGCCAATATGTCCACGGCCAGCGCCCAAAGATGACGGCGCGCGTCGATGAATTCGCCAGGGTGATCGCGGCGCGCGCGCAGAAGGCCGATGTCGACGAGATCGTGATCGTCGGGCATTGCCTTGGCGCGGCGCTGGTGATGGAGGCGGTGGCCCGCGCACTCGCGCTCGACCCGGATCTCACCAAACACGGCCCGACAATCTGCGTGATGACGGTGAGCGCTACTATCCCGAAATTCGCGTTGCATCCCGCCGGCAAGAGCGTGCGCGCGGCGACGCGCCTCGTCGCCGATACCCCGGCGATCCGCTGGACTGAATATCACGCCCGTGACGACGTCATCAGTTTCTACCGCTTCGATCCGGTGACCTTGAAGCGTCGCAGCCGCGATCGCGACGAGGGTCGGCCGAACATCCGGCGCGTCCAGATGCATGCGATGATGGGCATGGAGCAGTTCAAGCGCTATCGCTTCAACTTCATGCGCATCCATTATCAGATGGTGATGGGCAATCAGTGCCGCGCGCCTTACGATTATTGCATGGTGATCTGCGGTCCTCTTGATTTCGAAGAGATCACCGCGGGTGAAGGTGGCCTCAAACGCTTTGGTGCGGACGGCGCGTTGCTGGACACGCCGCTGTCCAAAATCACTTCCTCTCAATCGCAAGCCGGGGCATCCGTGAATGCCGCATGATGGCTTGAACGGACCACAATGACCGCGTCACTTCTTGGAACATATGTCTGGGCGATCGGTCTGATCGCCTGGTTCATCATTCGCTATCCCTATGCGCGCAAGGCACGCCGTACGGCGACGCTGCGCGCGGTCGGCTGGAGCCGCGAACGCATCCTGCTGGCGATCGCCACCATCGGCCTGTTCGTGGTGCCGCTGATCTGGCTGGTGACCGGCTGGCCGGTCGCGCTGAACTATCAGCTGAATTATGCGGCGGTCGTGGTTGGCGCTGCGCTCTATGTGCTGTCGCTCTGGCTGTTTCGCCGGTCGCACAAGGATCTCGGCCGGCAGTGGTCGGCAAGCCTGGAAATCCGCGAGGCTCACCAGATCGTGCGTGCCGGCGTCTATCGCAGCATCCGCCATCCGATGTATGCCTCATTCTGGTTGTGGGCACTGGCGCAGGCATTCCTGCTGCCGAATGCCATGGCCGCGCTGGGTGGGCTGGTCGCAATCGCGATCCTGTTCTTCACCCGCATCGACTATGAAGAGCGGATGCTGATCGAAGCATTCGGCGACGACTACCGAGCCTATATGCGCGAAACCAAGCGTATCATTCCGGGCATCTACTGACGCGGCATCAGACCGCCGGACACATTGAGGGGGATCGACGATGACTGACATCACCACCGGACTTGAACTGCGCTCGCTCATCAAGAGCAGCGGCGAACTGGAAATTTCGCTGCAGCAGGTGACGATCCCGGCGCCGGGTCCCGACGAGGTCGTGGTGCGCATCGAGGCTGCGCCGATCAATCCGTCGGATCTCGGTCTCCTGCTCGGAGCGGCCGATCCGGCGAGTGCGAAAGCCTCCGGCTCTGGCGCGTCTTCGGTGGTCACCGCGACCGTGCCGCAGGCCAATATGAAAGCGATGGGCGGCCGTCTCGACGAGTCGATGGCGGTCGGCAACGAAGGCGCTGGCACGGTGGTGAAGGCCGGATCGTCTGAAGCCGCGCAGGCGCTGCTTGGCAAGACCGTCGCGATGATCGGCGGCGCCATGTATGCGCAATATCGCGTCATCAAGGCCAAGGAATGCCTGTTGCTGCCGGATGGCACCACGGCGGCCGAAGGCGCATCCTGTTTCGTCAATCCGCTGACCTCGCTCGGCATGGTCGAGACCATGATGCGGGAAGGGCACACCGCGCTAGTGCATACCGCAGCCGCGTCCAATCTCGGCCAGATGCTCAACAAGATCTGCCAGAAGGACGGTATCGATCTCGTCAACATCGTGCGCAGCGAGGAGCAGGAGAAGCTGCTGCGCGGGATCGGCGCAAAATATGTCTGTAATTCGACGTCGCCGAATTTCATGGAGGACCTGACAGCTGCATTGATTGCCACCAATGCGACGCTGGCCTTCGACGCCACCGGCGGCGGCAAGCTGCAGGGCCAGATCCTGCAGGCGATGGAAGTCGCGGCCGTCAAGGCCATGAAGGTCTATAGCCGCTATGGCTCGACGACGCACAAGCAGATCTACGTCTATGGCCGGCTGGATACGCGTCCGATCGAATTCGTCCCCGCCGGCATGGCCTGGGGCATGGGCGGCTGGCTGCTGTTTCCGTTCCTGCAGAAAATCGGCGCGGCCGATGCCGCCAGGCTCCGCGCCCGCGTGGTCGCCGAACTCAAGACCACCTTCGCCAGCCACTACACCAAGGTGATCTCGCTCGAAGGCGTGTTGCAGCTCGACAATCTCCGGGCCTATGCGAAGCGTGCCACCGGCGAGAAGTATCTGATCAATCCGAACATGCCGGGATGACACTCGCCGATCAGTCTGCCGGCGTCGTCACGGATGGTGCACGGCTGTTGCTGCGCCATCCGCCGTATCTGTACTACATGGTGTCGCGCAGCTTCTCGCGTTTCGCTTCGCAGATCGCCGCGGTCGCGGTCGGCTGGCAGATTTATGATCTGACCGGCAGCGCGTTCCAGCTTGGCATGGTCGGCCTCGCGCAATTCGTGCCGATGCTGGCGTTGGTCTTCGTCGCCGGCCATATCGCCGACCGCTACGACCGCCGCCGCGTGGTGCAGATCTGCCAGATGCTGCAGGGGCTGACGGCAATCCTGCTGGCCTGGGGCACCTATGCCGGCTGGATCACTGTGCCGCAGATTTTCGTGGCGCTGGTGGTGATCGGCGCGGCGACCGCCTTCGAGGCGCCGGCCGGTTCGGCGTTGCTGCCGGGCGTCGTGCCCGAAGGCCATTTGCAGAAGGCGACCGCGCTCTCGACCGGCGTGTTTCAGGTGGCAATGATCTGCGGCCCCGCGCTTGGCGGCATTGCCTACGCGCTATCGCCTTCGACGCCCTATGTGCTGATGGCAGCATTCTGGCTGATCGGCGGCCTGCTCAACAGCGCCATCAAACTTGCGCGCGAGGTTGCGGTGAAGGATCCGCCGTCGCTGCGGACCTTGTTTGCCGGCGTCGGCTTCGTGCGGAGCAATCCGGCGATCCTCGGCACCATCTCGCTCGATCTGTTCGCGGTGCTGCTCGGCGGCGCCACCGCGCTTCTCCCGATCTATGCCCGTGATATCCTGCAGACCGGTCCGTGGGGCCTCGGCCTCATGCGCGCGGCGCCGGCAGTCGGCGCGCTGCTGACGACCGTCGTGCTGACGCGCTGGTCGATCAATCGCCGGGTCGGCATGCGGATGTTCCAGGCCGTCATCATCTTCGGCCTCGCGACGGCGGTGTTCGCGGTGTCGCAATGGCTGTGGTTGTCGGTCGCCGCGCTCGCGGTACTCGGCGCCGCCGATACGGTCAGCGTGGTGATCCGGTTCTCGCTGGTGCAGCTCGCAACTCCTGACGACATGCGCGGCCGGGTCGGCGCGGTGAACTACCTGTTCATCAACACCTCGAACCAGCTCGGCCAGTTCGAGAGCGGCGTCACCGCGGCGCTGTTCGGCACGGTCCCTGCCGCACTGATCGGCGGCCTCGGCACCGTTGCCATAGCGTTGCTGTGGATGCGGCTGTTCCCGACGCTGCGCAATGTCGAACGGCTGGAATAGGCAGCGTCAACGCTCGGCGAAGGCCAGCTTGGCACCTAGCGCAGCAAACGCGCCGGCAAAACTGCGCCGCATCCAGGTCAACACCCGTGGTCGTGTGATCACGTGGTTGCGGATCGATGCCGCGAACAGGCCGTAGAGCGCGAACACCACGAAGGTCATCAGCATGAACACAGCGCTGAGCAGCAGCATCTGCGACAGCGGATGCGCTTCGTCGGCACTGATGAACTGCGGCAGGAAGGCGAGGAAAAAGATCGACAGTTTCGGATTGAGGATGTTGATCAGGATCGCTGTGGTCGTGACCTGCAGCGCGGACTGCGGGCTGTTGTCGGTTTCCACCTTCAGCGTGCCATGCTCCTGCAGCATCTTCCACGCCATATAGAGCAGGTAGGCGATGCCGACATATTTGAACACCTGAAACGCCAAGGCGCTGGCGTGCAGCAATGCCGCGAGACCAAGGATCGCGGCGGCCATATGCGGAACGATGCCGAGCGTGCAACCGAGCGCGGCGACGACGCTGCTCCGGCCACCGCGCGAAAATCCGGTTGCCAGTGTGTAAAGGGCGCCAGTGCCCGGCGACGCCACCACGATCAGCGAGGTGATGAGAAATTCGATGGTCACGATGACGGCTCCGGCTCGCAAATTTGGATCGTCAGAATGTCGTTTGCGATCCCGTCAGGCAAGCACGTCGTCAGTTGCACACCTCGACATTGGTGAGGCCGATCCGCACGTCGCGCGACACCAGGCGGCAGCCGGGACGTACCGGACGGCAGCCGGCATTGTCGCAGACGATCCGGGAGGATGGCTGCGCGCGTGGCGTGCGGGCCTGAGCCTGCGGACGGTCCAGGTTCTCGCGGTCGGGACGCTCCCGGCACTCTCTGCAGGTTCGACCGCAGCGACGTTCCGCGCGTCATCCATTTGAGCGATATCAGCATAACGAAGATGTGTCTGGGCGAGCGAGGCGGTCGTGCCGGTTTGGCCCGATTGCGGCAGTCAAATGCAATTCATGCACTTGCATCTTTTGCCGGGATAGGTGACAGGTTCCAGATGCGCTCCGCGCTTTTGGAAGCAGTTATTCAGGGGATATCTCATGACCACCTCCCGCGTTGCCGTCATTGTCGGCAGCCTCCGTAAACAGTCATTCTCGCTCAAGGTTGCGCACGCATTAGCCAAACTGGCGCCGGCGTCGCTGCAGCTCAATATCGTGACGCTGAACGATCTGTCGTTCTTCAATCAGGATCTGGAAGCTGCCCCGCCGGCTGACTGGGTCAAGTTCCGTGAGACCATCCAGTCGTCTGACGCTGTCATTTTCGTCTCGCCGGAATATAATCGTTCGGTTTCGGGCGTCCTGAAGAACGCCATCGACGTCGGTTCGCGGCCGTATGGCAAAAGCTCGTTCCTCGGCAAGCCCACCGGCATCGTGGTTAGCTCGCCCGGTCCGATCGGTGGCCTGGGTGCAGCCCTCAGCTTGCGCCAGAGCCTGCCGGGAATTGTCGGTCCCATCATGCAACAGCCTGAAATCTATCTGAATGCCATCGGCGATGCATTCAACGAACAGGGCGAAATCGTCAAGGAATCGATCCGGCCGGTGCTGCAGGCCTATATCGACGCCTTCGCCGTCTGGGTCGACAGGCTGAAGAAATAAGCCGCGCAAATTCAAGCTGCGGCCCGGTTGTTAGGCTAGCCTTAACCGGGCCGTCGCATTTTCGGGCATGGTCAAGCATACCCGCCTCAAATCGATCCTCACCGGGCTCGTGCTCTATGCACTGGCCGCGATGATGATCAGCTATTTCGGGGTCAATGCCTATACCGGCAAATACGGCCTCAATGCCCGGCAGGAGCTCGATCAGGAGATCGTGGCGCTGACCTCCGAACTGGTGCAGTTGAAGAAGGAATGCACCAAGGCCGAGCAGCGCGTGGCGTTGCTGCGATCTGGCGGACTCGATCCCGACATGCTCGACGAGCGCGCGCGCTACCAGCTCGACTACGCGCATCCACGCGACCTCGTGAAGGTCATCAAACCAAACTGAGATTGTCTCTTCGGCGGCGAGTCGTCCTCGCGTGAAGCAACACAGCTTTGCATCAAAGCTATGGATCGCTTGCGCCTGCTCATCGTGACAGCAACGTGACCACGACACGCGCTTTCATTCCTCAAATTACAAAACCGATCCAATTCGGTTTCGAAAGTTTCGCGTCTTCGCTGCAGTGCGAAACAGCCGTGTGGCATTCCGCCCGACGCAATCCCTTTCATGGCGCAAACACTTGGAGTAGGAAGAACCATTCACTCTCGCATCCGGAATTTTCATGGCCGCACCAAAGAAAAGCGTCGCTCCCGCAGGGCAGGCAACGAGCAATGGCGCAACCCCGTCATCGCCGCCAGATTTCACCCGCGATCAGGAGATGCACGCGCTTCGCGACATGCTGCTGATCCGACGCTTCGAGGAGAAGGCTGGCCAGCTCTACGGCATGGGTGCGATCGGCGGTTTCTGCCATCTCTATATCGGCCAGGAAGCCATCGTCGTCGGCATGCAGATGGCGCTCAAGGAAGGTGATCAGGTCATCACCGGCTATCGCGACCATGGTCACATGCTGGCCTGCGGCATGGACGCCAAGGGCGTCATGGCCGAACTCACCGGGCGCAAGGGCGGCTACTCCAAGGGCAAGGGTGGCTCCATGCACATGTTCAGCCGCGAGAAGAATTTCTACGGCGGTCATGGCATCGTCGGCGCGCAGGTCTCGCTCGGTACTGGTCTGGCTTTCGCCAACCGCTACCGCGGCAATGACTTCGTCAGCCTCGCATACTTTGGCGATGGCGCGTCGAACCAGGGCCAGGTCTATGAGAGCTTCAACATGGCCGAGCTGTGGAAGCTCCCGGTGATCTACAT
Organism: Tardiphaga sp. GW822-FHT04G09; assembly: GCF_058800725.1. NCBI lineage: Bacteria > Pseudomonadati > Pseudomonadota > Alphaproteobacteria > Hyphomicrobiales > Nitrobacteraceae > Tardiphaga > Tardiphaga sp. GW822-FHT04G09. Next base: position 51,303 of record NZ_JBXAMO010000007.1, read on the forward strand.
CATCGAGAACAACCGCTACGCCATGGGCACCTCGGTGACGCGCTCCTCGGCACAGACCGACTTCTCCAAGCGCGGCGTCTCGTTCAACATTCCCGGCGAGCAGGTCGACGGCATGGATGTCCGGGCCGTGAAGGCTGCCGGAGATCGTGCGGTCGCCTGGTGCCGCGCCGGCAAGGGGCCGTTCATTCTGGAAATGCAGACCTATCGCTATCGCGGCCACTCGATGTCCGATCCCGCCAAGTATCGGACCCGCGAGGAAGTGGACAAAGTGCGTCACGACTCCGATCCGATCGAGCAGGTGCGCAACCGCCTGCTGGCCGCCGGTGTGACGGAGCAGGACCTCAAGGCGATCGACGCTGAGGTGCGCGACATCGTCAATGCTTCCGCCGATTTCGCGCAGCACGATCCCGAGCCGGACGCGTCCGAGCTTTACACCGATGTCTACCGATAAGCGCGCAGCTTAAGACTGATCCGGAGTTACAATGGCCATTCAAGTTCTGATGCCCGCGCTGTCCCCGACCATGGAGAAGGGCAACCTCTCCAAATGGCTCAAGAAGGAAGGCGACACCATCAAATCCGGCGACGTGATCGCTGAAATCGAAACCGACAAAGCGACGATGGAAGTCGAGGCGACCGATGAAGGAACGCTCGGCAAAATCCTGATCGCGGAAGGTACCAACGACGTCGCAGTTAACACGCCGATCGCGACCATCCTCGCCGATGGCGAAGATGCATCTGCCGCCGCAAGTGCACCGGCACCGGTCAAGCAGGAGAAGGTCGCAGAATCCGCGTCACCTGCCACGGAAGCAAAGTCTGCTCCGGCTCCGAAGGAAGAGGCTGCTGCACCGGCCGCTCCAAAGGCGTCGATTTTGCCCGATCCCGAAATTCCTGAAGGCACCGAGATGGTGACCATGACCATTCGCGAAGCTTTGCGCGATGCGATGGCTGAGGAAATGCGCAGGGATGAAGACGTCTTCATCATGGGCGAGGAAGTCGCCGAATATCAGGGCGCATATAAGGTCACCCAGAACCTGCTGCAGGAATTCGGTGCCCGCCGTGTGATCGATACGCCGATCACCGAGCACGGCTTTGCCGGCGTCGGCGTCGGCGCGGCGATGTCCGGTCTGAAGCCGATCGTCGAATTCATGACCTTCAACTTCGCGATGCAGGCGATCGACCAAATCATCAACTCGGCTGCCAAGACGCTCTACATGTCCGGCGGCCAGATGACCTGTCAGATTGTGTTCCGTGGTCCTAACGGCGCAGCCGCCCGCGTCGGTGCGCAGCACAGCCAGGATTACTCGGCCTGGTACTCGCAGATCCCGGGCCTCAAGGTCGTCGCGCCCTATAGCGCCGCCGACTACAAGGGCCTGCTCAAGGCCGCGATCCGCGACCCGAACCCGGTGATCTTCCTCGAAAACGAAATGCTCTACGGGCATTCCGGCGAGGTGCCGAAGCTCGACGACTACATTGTGCCGATCGGCAAGGCCAAGGTCGCGCGCGCGGGCAAGGACGTGACGCTGATCTCGTGGTCGAACGGCATGACCTATGCACTGAAGGCTGCGGAAGAACTCGCCAAGGAAGGCATCGAGGCGGAGGTCATCGATCTGCGCACGCTGCGCCCGCTCGACACTGACACCATCATCGAGTCCGTGAAGAAGACCTCGCGCGCCGTGACGGTGGAAGAAGGCTGGCAGCAGTCCGGTGTCGGTGCCGAAATCGCGGCGCGGATCATGGAGCATGCCTTCGACTATCTCGATGCGCCAGTCGCGCGCGTGTCGGGCAAGGACGTGCCGATGCCTTACGCCGCCAATCTTGAAAAGCTGGCGCTGCCGTCGGTGGCCGATGTCGTGGCTGCTGCCAAAGCCGTTTGCTATCGGTGAACCATGGCGGGTCCGAAGGAACAGCCACTGCCGCCGGATGTCATGGACCGCGAGGACGCCACCGAGGTGTTGCGTGCGTTCGTTCTCGACGGCGGGCTGTCCATCGCCTTCATGCGCGCCTTCGAGGAGCCCGATATGTGGGGGCTGCTGCTGGTCGACATCGCGCGCCATGCCGCACGCGCCTATGCGCGTGAGGCCAACTATTCCGAAGACGAGGCGCTGAACCGCATCGTCGAAATGTTCGAAGCTGAAATCGCGCGTCCGACTGACATGGGCAACACCACGCCGCGGTCGCAACAAGGTCACTGACAATGCCAATCAACATTCTGATGCCTGCGCTGTCGCCCACCATGGAAAAGGGCAACCTTGCCAAGTGGCTCAAGAAAGAGGGCGACAAGGTCAAGTCCGGCGACGTGATCGCCGAGATCGAGACCGACAAGGCGACGATGGAAGTCGAAGCCGTCGACGAAGGCACCATCGCCAAGATTCTGGTGGCGGAAGGTACGCAGGATGTTGCGGTGAACGCCATCATCGCGGTGCTCGCTGCCGATGGCGAGGACGTGAAGGCTGCGAGTTCGGGGGCAGGGGCCGACAAGCCGAAGCCCGCGCCTGCTGCCGAGGCTCCCGCGCCGAAGCCCGCGGCTGCTGCACCCGCCCCGGCTGCTGCTTCCGCAGCGAAAGCAACGGCACCGGCGGCTGCGCCAGCTCCGCAGCCGGCCGCTGCACAGAGCAATGGCGCGCGTGTATTCTCGTCACCGCTGGCGCGTCGTCTCGCCAAGGATGCCGGCATCGAACTCGGGCGTATTGACGGGTCGGGTCCGCATGGTCGTGTGGTCGCTGCGGATGTCGAGAAGGCGAAGTCCGGTGGTGGCCTGAAGGCGCCTGCCGCTCCTGCTGGTGCTCCCGCAGGTGCAACTGGCGCGATCGGTGCACCCGCAATGTCCGATCAGCAGATTCTCGGGCTGTACGAGCAGGGCGCTTACGAGAGCGTGCCGCATGACTCGATGCGCCGCACGATTGCGCAGCGTCTCACCGCCGCGACCAATTCGATGCCGACCTTCTATCTCACCGTCGATTGCGATCTCGGCAAGCTCTCCTCCGCGCGCGAGGAGATCAACGCCGCGGCCGGCAAGGATAAGGACGGCAAGCCGCTCTACAAGCTCTCGGTCAACGACTTCGTCATCAAGGCGATGGCCGTCGCGCTGCAGAAGATTCCGGAAGCGAACGTGTCGTGGACGGAAGCTGCGATGCTCCGCCACAAGCACTCCGACATCGGCGTCGCGGTGGCGCTGCCGTTCGGCCTGATCACGCCGATTATCCGCCAGGCCGAGATCAAGTCGATTTCGTCAATCTCCAACGAGATGAAGGAATTGGCCGCGCGCGCCAAGGCCAAGAAGCTCAAGCCGAACGAATATCAGGGTGGCGCGTCATCCGTGTCCAATCTCGGCATGTTCGGCATCAAGGACTTCACGGCGGTGATCAATCCGCCGCAGTCCTCGATCCTGGCGGTCGGCACGGGCGAGGAACGGGCCGTGGTGAGGGGCGGTCAGATTGTGGCGGCGACCATGATGAGCGTGACGCTGTCCTGCGATCACCGCGCCATCGATGGTGCGCTCGGCGCGGAACTGATCACTGCATTCAAGAAGCTGATCGAAAATCCCGTGATGATGATGGTGTAAGTGCGCGAATTTCGCGCGCCTCACATTTTCACCGGCTACCAAACACATCGAGTGAGTCAAAATGGCTGATACATCCTTCGACGTCGTCGTCATCGGCTCCGGCCCCGGCGGCTATGTGACGGCCATTCGTGCCGCGCAGCTCGGCTTCAAGACGGCGATCGTCGAGAAGGCTTATCTTGGCGGCATCTGCAACAACTGGGGCTGTATCCCGACCAAGGCGCTGCTGCGCTCGGCGGAGATCTATCACTACATGCAGCATGCTGGGGATTACGGCCTCTCGGCGGACAACGTATCCTTCGACATCAAGGCGGTGATCGCGCGCTCGCGTGGCGTGGTGAAGCGCCTCAGCGGCGGCGTCGAATATCTGATGAATAAGAACAAGATCTCGATCATCTGGGGCGACGCGACGCTGGATGCGCCGGGCAAGTTCACGGTGAAGAAGTCGGAAGCCGCAGCACCCAAGGGCGCGCTCGGGGCAGGCAGCTACGCTGCCAAGCATATCATTGTCGCCACCGGCGCCCGCCCGCGCGTGCTGCCTGGACTCGAGCCGGACAAGAAGCTGGTCTGGACCTATTTCGAAGCGATGAACCCCGACAAGATGCCGAAGTCACTGCTGGTGGTCGGCTCCGGCGCCATCGGCATCGAATTCGCGTCGTTCTACAAGACCATGGGCGCCGACGTGACCGTGGTGGAAGTCCTGCCGCAGATCCTGCCGGTGGAAGACGCCGAGATTGCCGGCTTCGCCCGCAAACAGTTCGAGAAGCAGGGCATCAAGATCATGTCCGGCGCGAAGGTGACCAAGCTCGACAAGAAGTCGGATTCGGTCACCGTGACCATCGAGGATGGCAAGGGAGCTATCCAGCAGCTCACGGTCGACCGTGTGATCTCGGCGGTCGGCGTCGTCGGCAATATCGAAAGCTTTGGCCTCGAGAAGCTTGGTGTGAAGACCGAGCGCGGCTGCATCGTGATCGACAAATACGGCAAGACCAACGTGCCCGGCATCTACGCCATCGGCGACGTCGCCGGCCCGCCGATGCTCGCCCACAAGGCCGAGCATGAGGGTGTGATCTGCGTCGAGGCGATCAAGGGGATGAACCCGCACGGGATGGACAAAAGCCTGATCCCCGGCTGCACCTATTGCCATCCGCAGGTGGCCTCGGTCGGTCTCACCGAAGCCAAGGCCAAGGAAGCCGGCAAGGACATCCGCGTCGGCCGCTTCCCCTTCGTCGCCAATGGCAAGGCGATCGCCCAGGGCGAGGACCAGGGCATGGTGAAGGTGATCTTCGACAAGAAGACCGGCCAGCTGCTCGGCGCCCATATGGTCGGCGCGGAAGTGGTCGAGATGATCCAGGGCTTCGTGGTTGCCATGAACCTGGAGACCACCGAGGAAGAGCTGTTCCACACCATCTTCCCGCATCCGACCATCTCGGAGACGATGAAGGAGGCGGTGCTGGATGCTTACGGCCGGGTGCTGAACACCTGAGCCGTTCCGCACGATCCTGATATTGAACGCCGCCTCGAAAGGGCGGCGTTTTCGTTTTCACCCGTGCGCCTCCAACTTTGATACAGCTCTAAAGGGTTGCCGGCGCGCAACGCATGTGTCTCTGCCGCCACAGTTCCCCAAGATTTAACCCTGTCATGCTGTGGGCATTGTAACCGCCGCTATTTGGCCACACGCCTTCGTGAAATCATTTATCGACAGCCAGAAGGCTGGAGCGCTTCGTAGGTCGGCGGGATGTCAGTGGGACTGTCCCGGATCGCCGAAGCGGCCTGAGAAACCAGGTTCGCGATGGACGTCAAGACGAACATCAAGTCGCGTTTGCCTAGCCGTCATATGACGGAAGGCTGGGAGCTGGCGTTGCGTGGCGCGCTCCCGTCCGCGACGACTCTGACTTCGCTGCAGGGCGAACGGCCCGTCGCCGGTCACGAGCTGCGCGCGGAAGAATCTCGCTCCGTCGAAATCTTCAAAAAGACACCATATAGCACCGGTTTGAAGCGGGTAAGCCGTTATGTCGCCAAAGACATATTGGAAGTTGCCGACATACCGTTGCTGAAGACAATATTGCTCGATCACGGCCGGTTGCAGGGAGATTGCCTCGCTGCGACAGGGCGGATGATTGCGGAGAGCTCGAAGACCGTGAAGTGGAATTCCCACCAGGGCGTCATGCGTTCTGCCGACAAGTCGATCACCGTTGCCGGTGACCTTGTTGGATCGAAGGGGACTCTGGCTCCTGGCGCCTTCGAATTGATGGACGGTAGCACCATCAGGCGCGAAACGGATGAGCGCTGCCTTAACATAAAATTGACCTACAAAGAATTGGCCGCGCGCCCGACCAAAGGGAAGCGTCGCGCGACTAACCATATGTCAGGGACGCTGTGGACATATGCCCAGCAGGTTGGATCGGCCATTAGTGGCACCGTGACCGAACCCGGCCGGGCCCACGAGAAATACTGCTATGCGGATAGTTGAGCGTACCATTTTTGTAGCGTTTGTGTTGGGTGCCGCGTCCGTGGCCGCGCCAGCGTTTGCCTTTGATGGCGCGCCCGTTGGCAGCAGCGACGCAGCCCTGCCGGTTGTGACGACCATTCCCGGTGCTGCGCCGGTCTTGAAGAAGTCCGCCAAGCCCGACACCTCGCTGACCGCACTCCAATACGCCGCCGAAGGCGGTCATCCGATCGCCCAGTGGAAGCTCGGCCGGATGTATGCCGACGGGAACGGCGTGGCGCAGGACGACCTGCGCGCCTTCGAATATTTCAGCCGCATTGCCAATGCCCATGCCGAGGACAGCCCATCCGCGCCGCAGGCCACCATCGTCGCCAACGCCTTCGTGGCGCTCGGCCGCTATTACCTCGACGGTATTCCGAACTCGAAGATCAAAGCCGACACCGAACGTGCGCGTGAGATGTTCTCCTATGCCGCGTCCTATTTCGGCAATGCCGACGCGCAATACGATCTGGCCCGGCTGTACCTGAAGGGCATCGGCACCCCGCGCGACACCAAGTATGGCGCCCGTTGGCTTGGTCTCGCTGCACAGAAAGGCCAGCACCAGGCCCAGGCGCTGCTCGGCCAGATGTTGTTCAACGGTGAATCGCTGCCACGGCAGATGGCGCGCGGCCTGATGTGGCTGACGCTGGCCCGTGACAATGCCGGCCCCGACGACACCTGGATCCGCGACAGCTACAACAAGGCCATCGCCAAGGCCTCCGAAGACGACCGTGCCATGGCGCTGCAGATGCTCGAGCACTGGGTGTCTGGCAAGCGCGACTGAGGGGTGGGCGAGGACTGGATCGCCCGGTCAGCCGGGCGATGAGAGCCTGTATGTAGGGCCCGGCGACGGGCCGCTATGCCGCTTCCAGATCCAGATCGACCCAGACCGGCACGTGATCCGAGGGCTTCTCCCAGGCGCGTACATACTTGTCGATACCGACGTCGATGAGCTTGTCGCTGGCCTGTGGTGACAGCAGCAGGTGATCGATGCGGATGCCCCAGTTCTTCTGCCAGGCACCGGCCTGATAGTCCCAGAACGTGTACTGGCCGGGCTCGTCGGTGACGGCGCGCAGGGCGTCGGTCATGCCCAGTCCGAGCAGGGTCTGGAAGCTCGCGCGGGTCTCCGGTTTGAACAGCGCGTCGTTGATCCAGGCTGCCGGATTATAGGCGTCTGCTGCCGCCGGGATGACGTTGAAGTCGCCGGCGAGAATCAGCGGTTCCTCAGTCTTGAGCCGCATCCGGGTGAACTCCTGCAGCCGGGACATCCATTTCAGCTTGTAGGGATATTTCTCACTATCGACCGGATTGCCGTTCGGCAGATACAGGCAGGCCACCCGGACCACACCGGATTTCAGCGACACCACGCCTTCGATAAAGCGGGCGTGGAGATCTTCGTCGTCCCCCGCCAGCCGTGGCGTGGCTTCCTCCAGCGGATATTTCGAGAGCAAAGCGACGCCGTTGAAGGTCTTCTGACCGTGGGTGACGACATTGTAGCCGAGCGCCTCGATGGCCTCGCGCGGGAATGCCTCATCGACGCATTTGATCTCCTGCAGGCAGACGATGTCCGGGGAGCAGTCGCGCAGCCAGGTCAACAGGTGGTCCAGCCGCTGGCGGACAGAGTTCACATTCCAGGTGGCAATTCTCATCTACTGGGATTCCGGTAACAACAATGGCAAAAATACGTCAACGTGGCATACCATCATGCCTGTCAACATGATAAGCTTTAAGCCTAAAGCGCATAGACGCTGTCTTTAAAGCTGCCACGGGCGGGAAACGGGGGCGACCCGATCTTCTGTACCAGGTGACATGGACCATATGAAGAAACGCACATCGATCGCTCTACTCGTTCTCGTCGGCGCTGCCGCGGTTGCTGCCTATGTGACGCGCTCCTCGTGGACCGGTGGCAATACGAATGCACAGGCCCCGCAGCGCGCGCGGATAGTTTCGGTCGAGATTGCCAAGGCTGAACGCAAACCGGTCCCGGTCGATGTCGACTCGATCGGTACAGTAACGCCGATTTCGAGTGTCGCGCTCAAGTCGCGGGTGGAAACCACCATCACCTCGGTTCATTTTGAAGACGGCGCCAAGGTCAAGGAAGGCGATCTGCTGTTCACCCTCGATTCGCGGCAGATCGATGCCCAGATCGAGCAGGCCGAAGGCACGTTGGCCCGCGATCAGGCTCAATTGGCCGGTGCGGAGCGCGACGTGCGGCGCTTTACGGACTTGATCGGGAAGGGCGCGACTACGCAGGTCAGCGTCGACAATGCCAAGACGCAGTCCGACATCCTGGCCGGAACCATCCGGGCCGATCAGTCAGCGCTCGACAATCTCAAGGTCCAGAAGAGCTATACCATCATTCGCGCGCCGTTCTCCGGCCGGATCAGCGCGGCCAATGTGAAGGTCGGCAACTTCGTTCGCCCTGCGGACACGGCGCCGCTCGCAACCATCAACCAGATGGCTCCGGTCTATGTGTCCTTCGCCGTGCCGCAGCGGGTGCTTGGCGATCTGCGCGAGGCGATGGCGGCGGGATCGACCTCGGTCATCGCGACCATCCCGAACAGCGGCCGTTCTGAAACCGGCAAGGTGGCGATGGTGGAAAACGCTGTCGATTCCACGACCGGCATGGTCACCGTACGCGGCATCATGAGTAATCCGAACGAGACGCTATGGCCGGGCATTCTGGTCCAGACCAAGCTGATCGTGCGCACGGAGGACGGCGTTGTTGTGCCCACCGTGGCTGTGCAACGCAGCCAGACTGGCAACTTCGTGTTCACGGTGAAGGACGGTGTCGCCCATGTTCAGCCCGTCGAGGTTGATCGCACCTTCCAGGGAGTTTCGGTGATCACGTCAGGTCTGAAGGGTGATGAGGATGTCGTCGTCGATGGCCAGCTCTTGCTGATGCAAGGCACACGGGTCGAGGCCCGGGCCCGCAGGGCCGGGGCATAAAACATGACCCTTTCGGAGCTCTGCATCCGTCGCCCCGTGATGACCACGCTCATCACGGCGACGATCATCGCGTTTGGCATTTTCGGTTTCCGGCTGCTGCCGGTGTCGGCGCTCCCCAAGGTGGATTTTCCGACCATCGCGGTGACGGCGACGCTGCCGGGTGCCAGTGCCGATACGATGGCGGCCTCGGTCGCGGGTGTTATTGAGCGCCAGCTGTCGACGATTGCCGGCATCTCCTCGATGTCGTCGAGCTCGTCGCAGGGAACGACCCAGATCATCATTCAGTTCGATCTCAATCGCAATATCGATGCCGCGGCGCTGGACGTGCAGACTGCGCTGACGATAGCGCAGCGCCGGTTGCCGATCGAAATGACCATCCCGCCGAGTTTCCGCAAGGTGAACCCCGGCGACTTTCCGGTGCTGTTCATTGCGCTGAGTTCATCGACGCTGCCGCTCTCGGCCGTCAATGAATTTGGCGATATCACCATCGGACAGGCGCTGTCGCAGATCCCCGGCGTGGCGCAGGTGCTGATCTATGGCACGCAGAAATTCGCCATTCGCGTCCAGGCCGATCCGGAGGCTGCCGCGGCCCGCGGGCTATCGCTCGAAGACATCCGCACAGCGGTGTCGCGCGCCAACTCCTCCACGCCGGTTGGAACGCTGAACGGACCGAAGCAGGACATTTCGCTGCAGGCCTCCGGCCAGATGTCCAAGGCCGCCGACTATGGTCAGGTCGTCGTTGCCTGGCGCAACGGCTCGCCGGTCAAGCTGAACGAAGTCGCCAAGATCTATGACGCCGTCGAAAACGACAAGATCGCGACCTGGCTGAATGGCGAGCGCGCCATCGTGCTGGCGATCCAGAAACAGCCCGACGCCAACACGGTTGCCGTGGTCGATGGCGTCCGCGCCAAGCTGCCGTCGCTGCGCGCGCAATTGCCGCCGTCGGTCGAAGTCAATGTGATGATGGACCGCTCGGTCTCGGTCCGCGAAGCCGTCGCCGACGTCGAGGAGACATTGCTGATCGCCGTCGTGCTGGTGATCATCGTCATCTTCCTGTTCCTGCGATCGGCCTCGGCAACCTTCATCCCGGCGCTGGCCGTGCCGATCTCGATCTTCGGCACCTGCGCTGCGATGTATATGCTGGACTACTCCATCAACAACATGACCCTGCTGGCGTTGACACTGTCCGTCGGCTTCGTGGTCGACGACGCTATTGTTATGCTGGAGAACATCGTCCGGCACATCGAACTCGGCATGAAGCCGTTCGATGCGGCGCTGAAGGGCGCGCGCGAAATTGGCTTCACCATCGTTTCGATCACCTTCTCGCTGATCGCGGTGTTCATTCCCGTGCTGCTGATGGGCGGAATTGTCGGCCGCGTGTTCCGTGAATTCGCGGTGACGATTGCGGTGGCGATCATCGTCTCCGGCTTTGTATCGCTGACGCTGACCCCGATGCTATGCGCGCGGGTGCTCAAGGCCCACGATCCCGAGCACAGGGAGAACTTCATCCTGCGTGGTTTTGAGCGCATGTTCGCGGCCTGGCTGCGCGGCTACGAATGGGCGCTCGACCATGTCTTGGCGCACAAGGCGCTGATGTTGGTGGTTACCCTCGCGACGCTCGGCGGCACCGTCTATCTCTACATGATCGTGCCGAAGGGGTTCTTCCCGCAGGAGGATACCGGCTTCCTCACCGGCATTACCGAGGCCGCCACCGATACGTCGTTCGAAGCGATGTCCGCGCGTCAGCAGGTGCTGGCCGCGTTGCTGAAAACGGATCCCGCGGTCGAGTACATCAACAGCACGGTGGGTTCCGGCGGCCCGAATGCGACGGGCAATTATGGGCGCCTGTTCGTGGCGCTGAAGCCCGCGAAGGAACGTGAACCGGCACAGGTGGTGATGGCCCGGCTGCGGCAGAAGTCGCTGGCCGTTCCCGGCCTGCAAGCTTTTTTCCAGAGCATCCAGAACCTGAACATCGGCGGCCGTCCGTCGAAGAGCCAGTACCAATATGTCCTGCAGGGCAGCGATACCGACACGCTATATCGCGTATCGCCGGAGATGCGTGATCGCATCGCCAAGGTGCCAGGTCTGCTCGATGTGACCACCGACCTTTACATCAAGAACCCGCAAATGACGGTCGATATCGACCGCGAGAAGGCGGCAGTCTACGGCATCACGGTCGATCAGGTTCGCAATCAGCTCTACAACGCATTCGGCTCGCGTCAGGTCGGCACCATCTATATGCCGACCAACGACTATCAGATCATCCTGGAAGCGCAGCCGCAGTTCAGGATCGATCCGAGCGATCTCTCCAAGCTTTACATGAAGACGTCGAACAACCAGACCATTCCCCTGAGCGCGGTCGCGCGTCTTGTGCCGACGGTTGGGCCGCTGCAGATCAACCATCAGGGGCAGCAGCCGGCGGTGACAATCTCGTTCAACCTGGTGCCGGGCTATTCGCTGGGGTATGCGGTCGATCAGATCACGCAGATCGAGGCTGATGCCAAACTGCCGGTCACGATCGCCACGGGCTTCTCGGGCACCGCGCAAGTATTCCAGGATTCCTTGCGCGGGCAGGGCGTGCTGATCCTGGCTGCCGTGTTTGCGGCCTTCGTGATCCTTGGCATTCTCTATGAGAGCTTCATCCACCCGATCACGATCATTTCCGGCCTGCCGTCGGCCGGCATCGGTGCCATCCTGACCTTGATGCTGTTCAAGATGGAGATGTCGGTCATCGCCATGATCGGCATCGTGATGCTGGTCGGCATCGTCAAGAAGAACGCCATCATGATGGTCGACTTTGCGCTGGAACGTCGCCGCGTCGGCCTGTCGGCCGAACACGCGATCCGCGAGGCCGCGCTGCTGCGTTTCCGCCCGATCATGATGACAACTTTTGCGGCTATTTTCGGCACGCTGCCGATCGCCCTTGGTGCAGGTGCCGGCGCCGAATTGCGTCAGCCGCTCGGCGTTGCCGTGGTCGGCGGTCTGTGTGTCTCGCAATTGCTGACGTTGTTCATCACCCCCGTTATCTACATCTATCTCGACCGCATCGACCGCAAGCTGAAGCGCAAGCTGCAGCCGCAACTCGAGGACGAAGAGCACGACGATCGTCCCCGCATCGTAGCTGCGGAATAGGGACGTCTCGATGCTGGTGAGAACACTTACTGCGTCCGCTTTGCTGGCCGCACTCGTTGTTGCGCCGGTATGTGCCGACGATCGGATCGAAATCTTCGACGCCCATATGCATTACAACTGGGAGCCGAAGCCGTATTATCAGCCCGACGAGGTGCTCGAGGTTTTCAGGAAGAACCGCGTCACCGGGGTTCTCGCCACCAGCCGCCCGAACACTGGCACGCATGTGCTGATGGACGACAAGGCGAAGGGCAAGTCGGGCGATCTGCAGGTTGTGCCGTTCATCCGGCCGTATCGTATCCGCGCCGATATCGGTAGCTGGTTCAACGATCCGGTGATGTTCGATCTGGTGCAGGAGGAATTCAAGCGCGGCTATTATCGCGGCGTCGGCGAATTCCATCTGACCGGCAAGGCGGCCGATACCGAGATGGTCAAGAAGACCGTCGACTTCGCTGTCGCCAACAATCTCTATCTGCATGCCCATGCTGACGACGAGGCCGTGGAGATACTGATGCGGCACAATCCGCGCGCGCGGGTGATATGGGCGCATACCGGCTTCAGCCTTGCACCGGACCGTGTCGCAGCGATGCTGGCAAAATATCCGAAGCTCTGGGGTGAGCTATCTTACCGTAGCGGCATTGTGGACGTGGCAGGCCGATTGACGCCGCAATGGCGGGTGCTGTTCGAACGCTATCCGGATCGCTTCCTGCTGGGCTCCGACACCTGGGTGCCGGAACGCTGGGCGAGCTATGGCGATATCATGGATGCCTATCGGGCCTGGCTGGCGCAGTTGCCGCCGGCGGTCGCTAAACAGATCGCACACGGCAATGCGCGGGCCCTGTTCGCCGAGAAATAGACCAATCTAGATGAGTCGAAGAGGGATCAGATCGAGAAGCTGGTCCCGCAGCCGCAGGACGCCGTCGCATTCGGATTGACCACGCGGAACGAAGCGCCGATCAGGTCATCGACAAAGTCGAGTTCAGAACCGGCCAGGAACGGCGCCGAGGAGGGGTCGACCAGTACCACGGCGCTGTCGCGTTCAATCAGGATGTCGTCTTCTGCCTTGGCGCGTTCGACGTCGAACTTGTACTGGAAGCCGGAACAGCCGCCGCCTTCGACCGATACCCGGAGCATCGCGCCGTCGCCTTCGGTCTTGAGGATCTCGCCGATCCGGCGCGCAGCACGCGCGCTTACGGTGAGGGGGGGCTCGGTGACTGCTGTATCGGTCATATCTCTCTCCGGGCTGGATTCGAACCATTTGAATCTGCCGCTGCCCATAGTTAAGTGCGGCGGGCTCAGGAATCAATTGGATCAAGGATAAACACGCCGTGTCGGTCGGAATGGCTGCTCCTCGCGCCCCCTATGCCTGCGACCCCGATCGCAGTCGCGGACGGCTGTTTTCCGAGGCTCCGAGCCGGACCCGCAGCGCATTTCGCCGGGATTGCGACCGGGTCATCCATTCGACCGCGTTTCGGCGCCTCAAGCACAAGACCCAGGTCTTTGTGTTCCATGAAGGCGATCATTACCGCACAAGGCTCACCCACACGCTGGAAGTGGCGCAGATTGCGCGCGCGGTGGCCCGACAACTGGGCCTCGACGAAGACCTGACCGAGACGCTGGCCTTGGCCCATGACATCGGCCACCCACCGTTTGGTCATGCTGGCGAGCGGGCGCTCGATGCATGCCTCGAAGCTCATGGCGGCTTCGATCACAACGCCCAGACCCTGCGCCTCGTGACGTCGCTTGAGCATCGGTACCCGGAATTCGACGGCCTTAACCTGACCTGGGAGACCCTCGAAGGCATCGTCAAACACAATGGGCCGCTGACGGATGCGTCAGGCGCGCCTGTGGGACGCTATGCCACCCACGGCGTGCCATTCGGGGTCATCGAATACGACCGCACCTTCGATCTGGAGCTGTCGAGTTTCGCGTCGCTGGAGGCCCAGGTCGCAGCAATTGCCGATGATATCGCCTATGACGCCCATGACATCGATGACGGCCTGCGCGCCGGTCTGTTCACCGTCGATGACCTCAAGGCAATGACGCTGACGCAAGGCATGATCGCCGAGATCGACAGGCGCTATCCCGGACTTGATGAGAGCCGGCGCGGTGCCGAACTGGTGCGCGAGCTGATTTCATATCTGATCGGCGCAGTCGTCGGCGAGACGGAGCAACGACTAGGCTCATTGCGGCCGGAGTCCGCCGAGGACATTCGTCGCTGCGGCCGAAGGCTCGCCGCGTTTCGTGCCGATGCGGCGGAGGCGGAGGCGGGGATCAAGGCCTTTCTCTGGCAGCGGATGTATCGCCATGAACGCGTCATGCGGGTGATGGTCGAGGCCGAATGTCTCGTCACTGATCTGTTCGCGCGCTATCAGCGCTCGCCTGAGGTTCTGCCGGCCGAATGGCTGCCGCCTGAGGGTGCCGAGCCGGAATCAGAGGGCGAGCAGGCGCGCCGGATTGGCAATTTCATCGCCGGAATGACTGACCGGTTTGCCATTACCGAGCATATCCGGCTCTTTGACTCGACCCCCGAATTGCGTTAGGCGATCCCTGTAAGTGCCTTTTGGGGCTACGAATTTTGCGATTTTCAGAAGTCTGTATCTGTTTGAAATCAAACAAGTGCAGCGGAACGCATACGAAACCGCTATCCATCCTTGACGCAATCCAGCCGGGAACAGTCCCGGCGCAAGTTCCGGTTCCTGTACAGTCATGGCCACATCCGCTCCGACCCCGCATCTGTTCGCCAATATGCTCACGCGTGTTCATGCGATCTGCAATGCCCTCACGACCGAGGGCGTCCTGCCGACTGGCATCGATCTGTCGCGCATTGTGGTGGAGCCGACCAAGGACGCGTCGCATGGCGACATGGCGAGCAACGCCGCGATGGTGCTGGCGAAGGAAGCCAAAGCCAAGCCGCGCGACCTCGCCGAAGCGATTGCCGCGAAGCTGCGAACGGACGAACTGGTGACTTCGGTCGATGTCGCCGGACCGGGGTTCATCAACCTCACCTTGAAGACCAGCGCATGGGCGAATGCGCTTCGCGCGGTGCTGCGCGATGGCGATGCTTATGGCCGCAGCCTCGTCGGCGCCGGCGAGAGGGTGAATGTCGAATATGTCTCAGCCAATCCGACCGGTCCGATGCATGTCGGCCATTGCCGCGGCGCCGTGTTCGGGGATGCGCTGGCGAGCCTGCTCTCGACGGCGGGCTACGACGTCACCCGTGAATACTACATCAACGACGCCGGCGCACAGGTCGACGTGCTCGCGCGCTCGGCACACCTGCGGTACCGCGAGGCTCTCGGCGAGACCATCGGTGAAATCCCGGAGGGGCTCTATCCAGGGGACTATCTGGTCCCGGTCGGGCAGGCGCTGGCAAAAGAGCATGGCGACGCGCTCAACCAGATGACCGAGGACAAATGGTTGCCGGTCGTGCGGCCAAAGGCCATTTCCATGATGATGGAGATGATCCGCGGCGATCTCGCCGCGCTCAACATCACGCATGAAGTGTTCTTCTCGGAGCGTTCGCTGATCGATGGCGGTATCGACATGGTCGGCGCAACTATCGAATTCCTGCGTGCCAAGGGGGACGTCTATATCGGCCGGCTGCCGCCGCCGAAGGGGAAACCTGTCGACGACTACGAAGACCGTGAGCAGACCCTGTTCCGCGCCACGGCCTATGGCGACGACGTCGATCGTCCGCTGCTGAAGTCGGATGGCGGCTACACGTATTTCGCCTCCGACATCGCCTACCACAAGACCAAGTTCGATCGCGGTTTCCTCAATATGGTCGATGTCTGGGGTGCCGACCACGGCGGCTACATCAAACGCGTTCAGGCGGCGATCAAGGCGGTGACGGCAGGGAAGGCCGACCTCGACGTCAAGATCGTGCAGCTGGTGAAGTTGCTGCGCAACGGCGAGCCGGTGAAGATGTCGAAGCGCTCGGGTGATTTCGTCACCTTGCGCGAAGTGGTCGACGAGGTCGGTTCCGACGCCGTGCGTTTCATGATGCTGTTCCGCAAGAATGATGCGGTGCTGGATTTCGATCTCGCCAAAGTCATCGAGCAGTCCAAGGACAACCCGGTTTTCTACGTCCAGTACGGTCACGCCCGCGGTCATTCGATCTTCCGTAATGCGCGGGAGATGCTGACCGACCTGCCTCTGGAAACCGGAGCGCGCATTACCTATCTGGAAGACGCGGTGATGGAGCGGCTCGACGATGTTGCCGAGTTGAGCCTGATGCGGCAGTTAGCATTGTACCCACGGATGATCGAATCCGCGGCAGTGGCGCACGAGCCGCACCGCATTGCTTTCTATCTGTATGATCTCGCCAGCGAATTTCATGCGCTCTGGACGCGCGGGCGCGATATGCCTCATTTACGCTTCATTATCACTAATGATGCAGAACTTACCAAAGCGCGATTGGCACTCGTCCAGAGCGTCGTCTCAGTCCTGGCTTCGGGCCTCGCCGTTCTCGGCGTCACCGCACCGGACGAGATGCGGTAGATTGGGGACGACCGCTCACATGGGGATCTGTGGGTGGTTCTTGATAGCAGCTGTTTCGTTTGAAAAGCGGGTTGGCGGCTTTCCCGAAGGGGATGCGACATCACAATGGCTAATCGATACCAGAACCGACCTTTCCCACCGGATGACGATTACGGCCGCGACCCTCAATCGCGGCCGAACGGCGAGGGCGATCCGCTCGCCGAACTCGCGCGGCTGATCGGGCAAACCGACCCGTTCGCCAGTAACAGCCGTCCGGCGCCCGCGCCACGTCAGGCTGAATCGGCCTATCAGGACGAGCCGGAATATGAGGAAGAACCCGCGCAGCCCGGCCCGCCGCCGTGGATGCAGCGTGCGGCGTCCCATGAGCCGCAGCAGCGGGAATTCGAGAGCCTTCATCCAGTGCAGCGTTACGGTGCTCAGCATCAGGAGCAGCAGCACTCGGAGTCGGAGGCCGATTATCATCAGGCGCCGGGCTTTGCCGCGCGTGCGGACCATCAGGCGCACGACTATCGCGGTCAGTACGATCAGGCTCACGAACAACCCGATCCCGATCGCTACGACGATGCCCTGTATGGCCACGCCGATGGTGCGCAGGCCCAGCATCCGCAGGACGGTCAATACCAGGACGACCCCTACGCCTATCAGGACGGCTATGCCGAGCAGGAGGAAGCGCCGAAGCGTCGCGGTGGCATGGCGACCGTCGCGATCGTGCTGGCGCTCGCCGTTGTCGGCACCGGCGCTGCCTTCGCCTATCGCTCCTTCATGGGATCGTCGCGCACCGGCGAGCCGCCAGTGATCAAGGCCGAGCCTGGTCCGAACAAGATCGTCGCGCCGTCCGCAACGGCCTCTGCTGATGGAAAGCCGATCCAGGATCGTCTCGGTGGCGCAGCCCCCGAGCGGCTGGTGTCGCGCGAAGAGCAGCCGGTCAACGTGCAGGACGCCACCAAGGCTGGTCCGCGTGTGGTGTTTCCTCCGCTGAACCAGAATGCCAACCCGCCATCCACGGCCAGCGTCTCGCCAAGCAACAAGCCCATGGTCGGCAACGGCGCGATGCAGGGCGGCGACGAGCCGCGCAAGATCCGCACCTTCGCCGTCAAGGGCGACCAGTCCGACGCCGGGACCACGCCGGCCGCGCGTCAGGCGCCGGCCCGCATCGCAGCTCCGGCTCAGATGCCCGCAACAGCACCTGTCGCGGCACCGCGCGCGACCAATGCCAACGCATCGGTCAACGCCCCGATGTCGCTCTCGCCGCAGGCCGCGCCTCCGGCTGTAGCGGCTGCTCCGGCGCCTTCACGGATGGCCTCGACCAACCCGACCCAGCAAACGGCCCCGGTAGCCTCCGGCGGCTATGTGGTCCAGGTCTCGTCCCAGCGGTCGGAGGGCGATGCGCAGGCATCGTTCCGTGCTCTGCAGGCCAAGTTCCCCTCGGTGCTGGGATCGCGGGCTCCGTTGATCAAGAAGGCCGACCTTGGCGACAAGGGGACCTATTATCGGGCCATGGTTGGACCGTTCGGTTCGCAGGATGAGGCCTCGCAGGTCTGCGGGAACCTGAAATCTGCTGGCGGACAGTGCGTCGTCCAAAGGAATTAGCGGCCGTTTCCTTGACCCTGGGCGTTGATGGGGGCTAATCGGCCCCATGAGCACACGCGCATTCATCACCGGTGTATCTGGGCTGGAACTGACCACTGAAGAGCGCACATTCCTGCGCGCCGAGCGGCCATGGGGCTTTATCCTCTTCAAGCGTAATATTGATAATCCGGTCCAAGTGGCTCGGCTTGTAGAGGAAATGCGCGGGGCGACCGGAGACATGGATGCGCCGGTCCTGATCGATCAGGAAGGTGGCCGTGTGCAGCGTCTGGGACCGCCGCATTGGCCGGTCTATCCGCCCGGCGCCGTGTTCGGCGCACTCTACGATGCTGATCCGGAGGCGGGCCTCAGAGCGGCCTGGCTGAGTTCACGGCTCATTGCGAGTGACCTTGTGGACCTCGGCATCACCGTGGACTGCCTGCCGCTAGCGGACGTTCCCGTGGCAGGCGCCGATGCCGTGATCGGTAATCGCGCCTACGGCACCGAGCCCGGCAAGGTCGCGATCATCGCTCGGGCCGTGACCGAAGGTCTGTCGCAGGGTGGCATTCTACCGGTCCTGAAACACATTCCCGGCCATGGCCGGGCCACCGCCGATACTCATTTCAAATTGCCGATCGTGGATAACTCGAAGAGTGAGCTCGAAGCTTCTGATTTTGAAGCGTTTCGTCTGCTTTCTGACCTGCCGATGGCGATGACTGCACATGTTGTGTTTAGCGCTCTGGATGCCACCCAACCGGCCACGACTTCTGCGACAATCATTGAGCAGGTGATTCGCGGCAGTATCGGGTTCCAGGGTTTGTTGATGAGTGATGACGTGTCCATGAACGCCTTAGCGGGATCAATCGCGGAGCGGACGCGGGCGATCGTCAGTGCCGGATGCGACGTGGTTCTGCATTGCAACGGCAAGCTGGACGAGATGCGCGACGTTGTCAGCGAGACCCCGGTTCTGGCGGGCAAGGCGCTCGAGCGCGCACAGACTGCTGTTGCTGCCCGCCGCCAGCCGCAGCCGTTCGACCGCGCGGCCGGACGCGCGGAACTGGACGCCTTGATCGCTCGAGCAGGAGCAAGTGCATGAGCGCTGAGATTTTGTCGTTTGAAACTGGACTGCCGGCCGAGGCTGTTCCCGACGACGAGCCGGCGCTGGTCGTCGACGTCGAAGGCTACGAAGGCCCGCTCGATTTGCTGCTCGCGCTTGCACGGCAGCAGAAGGTCGATCTGCACAAGATTTCGATCCTGGCGCTGGCCGACCAATATCTGCTGTTCATCGAAGCGGCCCGGAAGATCCGTCTGGAACTCGCCGCCGACTATCTGGTGATGGCGGCGTGGCTGGCGTTCCTGAAGTCGCGTCTGCTGTTGCCGGACACGACCGTGCCGGGCGAGGGCCCGAGCGCCGAGGATATGGCGACCGCACTGGCCAATCGCCTGCGCCGGCTTGAAGCGATCCGCGAAGCGTCGAACCGACTCATGACCCGGCCGCAGCTCAATCGCGACATCTTCCCGCGCGGCCTTGCCGAGGGAATCGCCGAGATCAAGCATCCGCGCTTCACGGCAACGCTCTACGACCTGTTGTCGGCCTATGCGACCCAGCGTCAGGCCCGCGTACTGACGCGCGTGCATCTGGCCAAGCGCACCGTCTGGTCGCTGAGCGAAGCGCGTGCGTCGCTGGAGCGGCTGGTCGGCATGGCCGAGGATTGGAGCCGTCTCGACGAATATCTGCTGGCTTACGTCGCTGACCCCGCGCAGCGCGCGACGGTGATGGCCTCGAGTTTCGCGGCTGCGCTCGAACTCGTCCGTGAGGGCACGCTCGACCTCAGCCAGAAAGAAGCATTCGCGCCTTTGTATTTCCGCAAGCACATCGCCCAGCCTGTGCAGGTGGGGCCGGAAGTTCCGGCCGAGTAAGTGGAAGAAGGAGATCCAGACATGGCAAGCCTCGCCGAGAAACGCATCGACGATGTCGAGGATCAGATCGTGCAGTCCGAGGGACAATCCGAGGTCCAGTCGGAGGCACGCCCCGAAGAATTGCGCCTGCTTGAAGCGCTGTTGTTTGCGTCCACCGAACCGCTCGACCAGTCGGCGCTGGCCAAGCGCATGCCGGATGGCGTCGACATCAAGGCGGCGCTGGCCCGGTTGCAGGCCGATTACGCCATGCGTGGCGTCAATCTGGTCCGTGTCGCCAACAAGTGGACGTTCCGCACCGCCGGCGACCTGTCCTGGTTGATGACCCGCGAGACCACCGAGACCCGCAAGCTGTCGCGTGCGGCCATCGAAGTGCTCGCCATCGTCGCCTATCATCAGCCGGTGACGCGCGCCGAGATCGAAGATATTCGCGGCGTCATCACCTCCAAGGGCACCCTCGATGTGCTGCTGGAAACGGGCTGGATCAAGCCGCGCGGCCGTCGCAAGACGCCGGGCCGGCCGCTGACCTTCGGCACCACCGAGAGCTTCCTGTCGCAGTTCAGCCTGGAGGCGCTTGGCGATCTGCCTGGTCTCGAGGAACTCAAGGGCACAGGTTTGCTGGACTCGCGTCTGCCGTCCGGCTTCAGCGTGCCAAATCCGTCCGACGATCCGACGCTCCGCGAGGACGAGGATCCGTTGGAGGGTGGCGAGCTGGAACTGGCGCTGTCGGCGCCCGATCCGGAATTCCCGGAACTGCAGATCAAGGAACCGGAGACCGGCGCCGTCGAATTCGCTGGTGAGGCCCAGGCATTTGCCGAGGCCAAGGCTGAATTCGCCGAAGTGGCCGAATTGACCGAGACGGCGGATGACGTCGAGCCTGAGGGCGACGTGGCCGAAGTCGCGGAACTCGAAACCGGCGATCTGGACGTGATCGCGCCCGAGCAGGAAGAGACCGAAGCCGAAACGGCCGAGGTCGCAGAGGATGGGTCGGACGAAAACGAGACAGCAGAGCCCGAAACTGCCGAACTCGACGACGATGCGGAAGATTCGGACGACGCTGAAGACGATGACTCCGACGAGGACGATCAGGACGAAGATGAGGCGGATGACGCCGAGCCGGACGCAACCGGCCAGGACGACGACCACAAAGGCTGATCGCGGCATTAACGCTCGCGGCACTGCGCCGCGACATCCGCGATTCCACGAGGGTTAAGTCCTTGTTTTTGACACCCCCGCAGCCTACGTTCCGGTCAGATCAGGCCGGGCGACTGGCCGCGTGTTTGGAGGATTAGCAGGATGGGTTCACTCAGCATTTGGCACTGGATCGTCGTGATCGGAGTGGTCCTGCTGTTGTTCGGGCGCGGCAAGATTTCCGACCTGATGGGCGACGTTGCGCAGGGCATCAAGGCCTTCAAGAAGGGCATGGCCGACGATGACAAACCAGCCGACAAGCCGACCGAGCCGGTTCGCACCATCGACCAGACCCCGCCGGCGCCGACCGCCAACCGTACGGACGTGGGCAGCAAGGCTGTCTGAGATCCCGAGGGAATTGTCCTGAGGGGTCGCGGAAGCCATTGAAGGAGACGCGGGCGCATCGAGCCCCGCGTGAGCGGAATTTTACATGTTCGACATCGGGTGGAGTGAACTGGTCGTCATCGCGGTCGTCGCGCTGATCGCCATCGGCCCGAAGGAATTGCCCGGCGTGCTGCGCATGGTCGGGCAGTGGATGGGCAAGGCCCGCAGGATGGCCTCGGAATTCCAGGGCCAGTTCAACGAGGCGATGCGCGAAGCCGAAATGGCCGACGTCAAGAAGGCCTTCGACGACGTCAAGGATGCCGCCTCCGGCTTCACCACCAATAACATCATGGCGTCGCTGACCAAGGACGTCAGCGACACCAATTCTTCAGTCGATATGACAATCGACAAGGTCGACAATCTCGATACGCCGCCGGCCGGGCCCAACACGCCGGAGCCGCCGACGCCCGAGACCTTCATTGAGGCCGAGACGCATGCTCAGGAAATGGCCGTGAACGAGCCGCTGGCCATTACCCGGGAAGTTCAGCCGTCGCCGGTCGAAACACACGCTGCCGCCAATGATGGTGCAGCCGCCCCCGACGCGGCCCATCCCGACGTTCTGAAGGACGCCAAAGCGTCATGAGTGCCGAAGATATCGAAGCCTCCAAGGCTCCCTTGATGGACCACCTGATCGAGCTGCGGTCCCGGCTGATCAAGGCGCTGCTCGCATTTGCCGTGGCCTTTATCTTTTGCTTCTTCTTCGCCAAGCAGATTTACAACGTGCTGGTCTGGCCGTTCGTCTGGGTCGCCGGCCCCGAGAACTCGAAATTCATCTACACTGCGCTGCTGGAATACTTTCTGACCCAGCTGAAGCTGGCGATGTTCGGCGCTGGTTTCATCTCGTTTCCGATCATTGCCGCGCAGGTCTACATGTTCGTGGCACCCGGCCTCTACAAGCACGAGCGCGGCGCGTTCCTGCCATATCTGATTGCGACGCCGTTCTTCTTCGCGCTGGGCTCGCTGCTGGTGTATTTCCTGGTGCTGCCAATGCTGATCCGGTTCTCGCTGGGCATGCAGCAGACCGGGAGCTCCGAGACCGCGCAGATCCAGCTGCTGCCGAAAGTCGGCGAATATCTCTCACTGATGATGTCGCTGATCTTTGCCTTCGGCATCGCCTTCCAGCTCCCCGTCATCCTGACACTGCTTGGCCGCATCGGCATCCTCACGTCGAAGCAGCTGCGCGAAAAGCGCCGCTACTTCATCGTCATCGCCTTTGTCATCGCCGCGGTGCTGACGCCGCCCGACGTGATCAGCCAGGCCTCCCTCGCGATCCCGCTGCTGGTGCTCTACGAGGGCTCGATCATTGCCGTCAGCATCGTCGAGAAGAACGCTGCCAAGGCCGCTGCGGCGAAGGCTGCGGAGACCGGTACGGACGTGACGCCGGCGGAGTAGGAGTGTCGCCTCCTTGCAATCACAACCTTAGAAATCTACTTTGGGTTGTGTTTGGTCTGGTGCTGGGGAGGTGATTGTGGCCTTTGCATTTGATACACTCGGCTATTCGAAGCGTCTCCGCGAAGCGGGGATCGCGGATAAGCAGGCCGAGGCACACGCTGAAGCGGCACGGGATTTCATCATGACCGAGCTAGTGACGAAATCTGACTTGCTTGGAGTGAAGTTGGACCTGGAGTCCAGATTGCTTACCACACGGAATGATTTGCAGGCCGCTATCGAGAAATCTTCACTGCAGATGACGTTACGTCTTGGCGGCATCGTCGCGGTTGGCATCGGTATAGTGGCGGCTCTCCAGCGCATGCATTAACGGGCCGCTGGCCCATTTCATGTTCCAAATGCTGGCTATTCGGGGTACTCAGAGCCGCTTTCGCTCAGGAATCCCGCCATGCACGACATCAAATCGATCCGCGACAATCCCGAGGCATTCGACGCTGCGCTGAAGCGGCGGGGGCTGGCGCCGCTGTCGGCATCGCTGCTGACGATCGATGAGGCGCGCCGGACCGCGATCCTTGCGTCCGAGCAGGCGCAAGCTCGTCGCAACGCGGCGTCAAAGGAAATCGGCGAAGCCAAGAAGAACAAGGATGAGACGCGCGCCAATGCGTTGATGGCCGAGGTCACTGAGCTCAAGACCACGATGCCGGCGATGGAAGCTGCGGTGAAGGACGCCGAAGACCAGCTCAAGACGGCGCTGGCCGGAATCCCGAACCTGCCACTTGAGGACGTGCCTGAAGGTGTCGACGAACACGGCAATGTCGAGCGCCATCACTTCGGTGCCAAGCGTAATTACGCGTTCGCGCCGAAGGCGCATTACGACATCGGCGAAGCCATGGGCTTCATGGATTTCGAGGCTGCGGCCAAACTCTCGGGCGCACGCTTCGTCGTGCTGAAGAAGGGCCTTGCACGGCTGGAGCGTGCCATCGGGCAGTTCATGCTCGATTTGCATACGAATGAGCATGGCTACACGGAAGTGAACCCACCGCTTCTGGTTCGCGACGATGCGATGTTTGGCACCGCGCAGCTCCCGAAGTTTCGCGATGATCAATTCGCGGCCGGTGCGATCGGCAATGAGGGACAGGGTTATTGGCTCATCCCGACCGCCGAAGTCCCGCTCACCAACCTCGTCCGAGAATCCATCCTCGACGAAAAGGAACTGCCGCTACGCATGACGGCGCTGACGCCGTGTTTCCGCGCAGAAGCCGGCGCAGCCGGTCGTGATACGCGGGGCATGATCCGTCAGCACCAGTTCACCAAAGTCGAGCTGGTCTCCATCACTACGCCCGAAGAGAGTAAGAATGAGCACGAGCGCATGCTGTCCTGCGCCGAGGAAGTGCTGCGCCGGCTTGGCCTGCATTACCGCGTGATGACGCTGTGCACCGGCGATATGGGCTTCGCAGCGCAGAAGACCTACGACATCGAGGTCTGGATGCCGGGCCAGGGCGAGGGCGGTGCCTATCGCGAGATTTCATCCTGCTCGGTGTGCGGCGATTTCCAGGCGCGTCGCATGGATGCGCGTTCGCGTGGACCGGACGGCAAGCCGCGCTTCGTGCACACGCTAAATGGCTCAGGCACGGCCGTTGGTCGTGCGCTGATCGCCGTGATGGAAAACTATCAGCAGGAAGACGGCTCGATTGCCGTTCCGGATGTGCTGCAGCCCTATATGGGCGGCCTCAAGGTGGTGCAGGCCGGCTAAACCACGTCAGGGCCAGCCGCGTTCAGGCGCGGCTGGCGGTCACCAACGCGCATTTGGCTTTCTCGGCTTTTATGTTGACAAAGCCCATATGCGTCATCGGAAACGCCTTACGGCTTTTCATGCTGACGGTCTCCGCGATAACGCGGCGGCGTTCCGTCACATAGCGACCATCCCGGCTGCGGAAGGCACAGGCGATTTCGAGATCCTTGACCGGATAATCATTGGCGTTGCGGATGGTGAAAGTCATCAGTGCCCGGGAGCCGAAACCACCGCGGC
Organism: Tardiphaga sp. GW822-FHT04G09; assembly: GCF_058800725.1. Taxonomy (NCBI): domain Bacteria; kingdom Pseudomonadati; phylum Pseudomonadota; class Alphaproteobacteria; order Hyphomicrobiales; family Nitrobacteraceae; genus Tardiphaga; species Tardiphaga sp. GW822-FHT04G09. The sequence continues at coordinate 76,407 of NZ_JBXAMO010000007.1, forward strand.
GAAACGATTGGCGGGTCAGGCTGAGACGGTTGAGTTCTGCGGCGTCGGGGACGCTGACGAGTTGCGACGGCGTGGGATTGGCAAAGTCTTCTTCACTCAGTTCGTCAGGCATTGTTGCCACTACCGCCGTATTGAGGGTGAGATCGGGCTTGGTCTCGGCCCATCTGGGAAGCAGCAGCCACCCCGTCAGACCGACAACCGCGATCGCCGGCAATCCGATGATCAACACCCGTTCAAGCTGTCTCGCCATCTCCGTCGCCCTATGGCGCGCTACAACCAAGGCCATCCGGGTCGAGCGCGCATGCTTCTGACGCAATTGGCACTCACCTACCTAAGCTAAAAATCCCGGCGACGTCGAAATGTTCCGGCCCGCGGGAAAAATCGCCTTCGGGACAGCCTCGGCAGCGCATGCGCGGCGCCCAAAATGGGGGTGGCAAAAGCGGGCACATGCTGGCAAAAACCGATGCCGGCCAGCGGCCCTCCCGATCGAAAAGGCACCTCAAGAATGCGCATTCTCTGCACCAATGACGACGGCATTCATGCCCCCGGCCTGAAGATCATCGAGCAGATCGCCAAGGAATTGTCGGATGACGTCTGGGTGGTGGCACCCGAACTCGATCAGTCCGGTGTGTCGCATTCATTGTCGCTGAACGATCCGCTGCGCCTGCGCGAAGTCGGCCCCCGGCACTATGCCGTGCGCGGCACGCCGACTGACTGCGTGATCATGGGCGCGCGGCACATCCTCAAGGATCAGCAACCTGACCTGGTGCTGTCGGGCGTCAACAAGGGCCGCAACGTCGCCGAAGATGTGGTCTATTCCGGCACCATAGCCGGCGCGCTAGAAGGCACCATTCTCGGTTTCCCGTCGGTCGCGCTGAGCCAGGAATTCTCGATGGAAACGCGTCACAACCCGCAATGGGAGACCGCGTTGAAATACGGGCCGGACGTGCTTCGCAAGGTCATCAAGGCGGGCGTGCCAAAGAACACGGTGATCAACGTCAACTTCCCGGCCTGCGCGGCCGACGAGGTGAAGGGCGTCGTCGTCACCCGGCAGGGCAAGCGCAATCAGGGCTTTCTGCGCGTCGATGAGCGGCGCGATGGCCGCAACAATCCGTATTTCTGGATCGGTTTCGAGCGCATCGTCGCCGCGGAAGCCCCGCTGGAGGGCACCGATCTCGCAGCCCTTGCTGCGCGCTATGTCTCGGTCACGCCGCTGCGTCTTGATCGCACGGACGATGAATTCTCCGACGCGCTGACCAAGGCGATGGGCTGAGATTTTGAGATCGGCGAGTGGGTCGCCTAGACCGCGACGCCCTTGAGCGTCGTGGACAACACCTGTGCCAGCGTTTCCATCTGGAACGGCTTCTGCAGCGTTGGGCGGTCGCGGAATTCTTCGGGTAGGCCCTGGGCGCCGTAGCCGGTTGCGAAGATGAACGGGCGGTTGCGCGATGCGATCACTTCGGCGACCGGCGAAATCACCTTGCCGTTGACGTTGACGTCGAGGATTGCAATGTCGAACTTGGCAGTACCAGCCAGCTTGATCGCTTCATTGATGTCACCGGCTTCGGCGGCCACGCTGTAGCCGAGTTCCTCGAGCATATCGGCGACCATCATGCGGATCATGACCTCGTCTTCGACAAGGAAGACGGAGCCGCCCGGCGGGTTCGTTGCAGTCATGGCCGGTTTCCTTGCCCCAATCTTCTGAACAAAATCGCAAATTCTCGGGTTGAACGCAATCTCGACGCATTGCCGTTTTCGTGACCCCAAGACGCATGTTGCGTGTTCGGTGCCACATAGAGCGAGATTGGATGAGCGCCCCGCCCATAACGGGCTAGTATGTTGCTGGTTCCGCGCGCGGAACAATAAAGGTTATCGTTGGCCTGTCCCGGTTCCGATCGCAGAATACGTCAATCTATCTTTGCTAGATCGATCTGTTTCTAACCTGTGCTGCGTGAGGCATTTCCATGATTACCGTCGGGCAACCGCCTGAACAAATGGCGTTTCAGCTCGGTTTGCGGCGCCGTGGGATCAGCGATCGGCTGGTGCTGCGCGCGATGGAAGATATTCCGCGTGATCGCTTCGTCGAGCCGAACGATCGCGCCCACGCCTGGCGGGATACGGCCCTGGCCATTGCCTGCGGTCAGACGATCAGCCAGCCCTTCGTGGTGGCCTATATGACCGAACAGCTGCAATTGAATGCCGGTCACCGTGTGCTCGAGGTCGGCACGGGATCGGGCTACCAGGCCGCGATCCTGTCTAAACTCGTCCGCGACGTGCTTAGCATTGAGCGTTATCGCACGCTGGCCGATGCCGCCCGGACCCGGTTGGAGGCGCTCGGTCTCCATAATATCGAGGTCATGCTCGGTGATGGCCTCAACCCGGCTGCCAATCTGGGATCGTTCGACCGGATCATCGTGACCGCTGCCGTGGAGGAGGTGCCCGCGGCGCTGACCGATCGGCTTGCGGAGGACGGTATTCTGGTTGCGCCGGTCGGTCCTCACAATGGCGTCCAGACCCTGGTCCGGATCCGCAAAACCGGAGGTGGATTGGAGCGAAAAGACCTTGTGGACGTGCGTTTCGTCCCGGCGCTTCCAGGCATCGCGCGCGAACTCTGAAAAAAGTTCGTGAGCGACTGTCACGTGTTGGTCGCAAGGTTAAAGGCTTGGTAACGGAGACGGTGTTTACTCAATTCAGTTGTTTGTTGCGTATGAGTGAGTAACCAATGTCCAGCGTTGTCGAGTTGCTTTGCTCGCGCCGCGCTCCGCAAGTTGCGGTGCTGGCGCTGATGTCTATCGGTTTTGCAGGCTGCAGCGCCGACATGCAGACGCGCCTATCTCAGAATCCAAGTTTTGACTCGGGTCAGTCCCGTGGCTTTGGCTGGCAAGGCGAAGCCACCGGCTCTGTGCCACAGCGAGCGCCACGCGCGCCGGTCGAGCGCCAGGAACTGCCGCAATATCAGCGCCCAGCCTATAATCCGCAGCCGCAATATCAATCCCAGGCTTTGCCGCCGCCGATCTCGGCGCCGCAATCCTATCCGACATCTCGCCCAGTTGCGTCGGCTGCTCCCGTCAGTGGGGGCGGTAGCGGTATGTATACGCCGCCGCCGGCGCGTGCGCCGATCGAAACCACCGGCTCCACGGCGCCGCGCTCGGTTGCAGCAACTAACGGCCTTGCCCGCGACGGCGGCACCTCAATCATCGTCGGCACCAGCGATACGCTCGATGGTCTGGCGAAGCGCTACAACGTCTCGTCGGCTGCGATCCTGCAGGCCAATGGCTACAAGGGGCCGCGCGCGCTGTCGCCCGGCCAGTCGCTGATCATTCCGCGCCACGGTAACGCAGCGCCGGCGCCGGCCGTCGCTGCTGCTCCGAGCAAACCTGCCGTCGGCACATCGACCACCCATTTCGTCAATCGCGGCGATACGCTGATGAGCATCTCGCGCCGGAATAACGTGCCGGTCGCCGAACTCGCGCGCGCCAATGGCCTGGCGCCGACTGCCCAGCTGAAGCTCGGTAGCAAGATCACTGTGCCTGCTGCGCGTATGGCTGCCGCCGCTCCCGCAGCAGGACCGCTTGCTGCGCCGGCTCCGGCAGCCGTTGCCGCGGCGCCTGCCGGCGCTGTCACGACCGCGCCGGCGACTCGTGTTGCTGCTACCGAACCCGCACAAAAGGCGCGTCTCGCAAGTGCGACGACCACGCCCGAAGAAACCACGCCGGAATCGCCGACTAAAGCCGCTGACGCAACCGGCGCTTTGCCGACGTTCCGTTGGCCGGTGCGCGGCCGCGTGGTCACAGGCTACGGCGCCAAGACCAATGGCAAGTCCAATGACGGCATCAACGTCGCCGTGCCCGAAGGCACGCCGATCAAGGCCGCCGAAGATGGCGTCGTTGCCTATTCCGGCAACGAGCTGAAGGGCTACGGCAATCTGGTCCTCGTTCGTCACTCCAACGGCTACGTCACCGCATATGCCCATGCGAGTGAGCTGATGGTGAAGCGTGGCGAGACCATCAAACGCGGGCAGGTGATCGGCAAGTCCGGCCAGTCCGGTGAAGTCACTTCGCCGCAGCTTCACTTCGAGATCCGCAAGGGATCGTCGCCGGTCGATCCGCTGCAGTTCCTCAACGGAGCGTAAGCGCTTTTGGCTCAGCGAAGTTGCAACAAAAAGGCGCCGCCTCACTGAGGCGGCGCCTTTTTGTTTGACGCGTAGTCGATTGTTATTTCGTCGTCAGCTTCACGCCGAGGCGGCCGGCGAGTTCCTGCACGAACTGCCAGGCGACACGGCCGGATCGCGAGCCGCGGGTGGTCGACCATTCCAGCGCGTCGCGTTCCAGCCCGGCAGCGTCGGTCTTGATACCGTAGTGGCTGCAATAGCCGCGGACCATGTCGAGATATTCGTCCTGGCTGCATTTATGGAAGCCGAGCCACAGGCCGAAACGATCCGACAGCGACACCTTTTCCTCGACGGCTTCGCCGGGATTGATCGCGGTCGAGCGTTCGTTCTCGATCATCTCGCGCGCCAGCAGATGGCGGCGGTTCGAGGTCGCATAGAGGATCACGTTGTCCGGCCGGCCTTCGATGCCACCTTCCAGCACGGCCTTGAGCGACTTGTAGGAGGCATCATTGCCGTCGAAGGAGAGATCGTCGCAGAACACGATGAAATAGAAGTCCGAGGCGCGGATCTGTTCCATCAGCGCGGGCAGGCTTTCGATGTCCTCGCGATGGATCTCGACCAGCTTGAGACGGCCGGCGACGGATTTGCTGGCATTGACCGAGGCATGGGCGGCCTTGACCAGCGACGACTTGCCCATGCCGCGCGCGCCCCACAGCAGCGCGTTATTGGCGGGCAGGCCGTTGGCGAAGCGCCGGGTGTTCTCGATCAGGGTATCAACCTGCTGGTTGATGCCCTGCAGCAGGCCGATATCGACCCGGCTAACCTTGGGCACCGGCGCAAGGCGGCCGTCGGGATGCCAGATGAAGGCGTCGGCACTGGCCAGAGAATCGGCATTGGAGCGCTTCGGCGCTGCGGCGGCCATGCCCGCGGCAATGGTTTCGAGTGCGAGCGCGATCCGTTCGTCGATCCGGGGGGCGGCGGCTGGTCGCGGACGTTTTGCCGCGGTTGGGCGGACAGTCTTTAACGTGCGGGTCGCGGGGGCCTTTTGGGCGGGGCGGCGGCTTGTTTTATTGGGCTTTTTTGACATTTTCGACTTTCCTCGGCGCGCACCCATATCGAGCCCGGAACACATCCGCAAGCGGTACAAATCGCAGACAAATCAGTGGGTTTACCGGCGTTGCAATTGGGACGCCGGCCGCTATAGTCCGCGCGAATTTGCCCGAACCGGCCGAACGCCGACGCGTCGCCGGTTATTCCCCAGCGTTCACGAGGACTTCCGATGTTTATTACTCCTGCGTTTGCCCAGGCTGCAGCCGGCGGCGACACCAACAGCATGCTGATGTCACTGCTGCCGTTCGCGCTGATCTTCGTGATCATGTATTTCCTGATCCTGCGCCCGCAGCAGAAGAAGGTGAAGGACCACGCCGAGATGGTGAAGAACATCCGCCGCGGCGACACCATCGTCACTTCGGGCGGTCTGGTCGGCAAGGTCACCAAGGTGGTCGATGACGAGCAGGTCGAATTCGAACTCGCCGAAGGCGTTCGCGTGCGCCAGCTCCGTACGATGATCTCGGGTGTGCGCACCAAGGGTGAGCCCGCCAAGGAGAAGGCGGACAAGTCCGAGGCCAAGGACGACTCGACTGCGAGCTGACGCGTCTACGCGTCGCCATTTCAAGAATCTGACGGGTCATTTCGATGTTGTATTTCACGCGGTGGAAGGCGCTGGCGGTCATTCTGACGGCGCTCGTGGTCTGCCTGTGCGCGGTTCCGAATTTCTTCCCCGAAGCCACCGTGAAAACCTGGCCGAAATGGGCGCAGCGCCATCTGGTGCTGGGCCTCGATCTGCAGGGCGGTTCGCACATCCTGCTCGAAGTGGATGCCAATTCGGTCAAGAAGGACAAGCTCGATCAGGTGCGTGACGACGTTCGCCGTACGCTGCGTGACGCCAAGATCGTCTATACCGGCCTCGGCGTTCGTGGCGACAATGTCGAAGTCCGGATCACCAAGGACACCGACTATCAGACCGCGCTCACCAAGTTGCGCGAGCTGTCGCAGCCGCTCGGCGGCCTGATGGGGCAGAGCGGCCAGCGCAGTCTGGACGTTTCGGACGCCGGCAACGGCCTGATCCGCCTTTCGGTGCCGCCGGCCGCGATCAATGACCGCATTCGCCAGTCGGTCGAACAGTCGATCCAGATCGTGGAGCGCCGCGTCAACGAACTCGGCACCGTCGAACCGCTGATCCAGCGTCAGGGTCTCGACCGCATCCTGGTGCAGGTGCCGGGTCTGCAGGATCCGACCCGCCTCAAGGAATTGCTCGGCAAGACGGCGAAGCTGGACTTCCGCATGGTCGACACCTCGATTCCGGCCGAACAGGCGCAGGGCAGGGTGCCGCCTGATTCCGACCTCCTGATGAGCTCGCAGTCACCGAAGACGCCGTATCTGGTGAAAAAGGAAGTACTGGTTTCCGGCGCTGACCTGACCGACGCGCAGCCGGGTTTTGATCAGCGGACCAATGAGCCGATCGTTTCGTTCCGCTTCAACACGTCTGGCGCACGCAAATTCGCAGACGCGACGGTGAAGAACGTCAATCTGCCCTTCGCCATTGTGCTCGACAACGAAGTGGTCTCCGCCCCGGTCATTCGCGAGCCGATCACCGGCGGCTCCGGCCAGATCTCCGGCAGCTTCACGGTGCAGGGCGCCAACGATCTCGCGATCCTGCTGCGTGCCGGCGCGCTGCCTGCGCCGCTCAGCATCATCGAGGAGCGTACAGTTGGCCCCGGCCTCGGCGCCGACTCGATCGCAAAGGGCGAACTCGCCGCCTATGTCGGCTCCATCCTCGTCATTGTCTTCATGCTGCTGACCTACCGCCTGTTCGGCCTGTTCGCCAATATCGCGGTCACCATCAACGTGCTCATGATCTTCGGCATCCTGTCGCTGCTCAACGCCACGCTGACGCTGCCCGGCATCGCCGGCATCGTGCTGACGGTCGGCATCGCCGTGGACTCCAACGTGCTGATCTATGAGCGTATCCGCGAGGAACTCCGCGCCGGCCGCACTGCCATCTCGGCGATCGATGCCGGTTTCAAACGCGCGCTTGCGACCATTCTGGATTCCAACATCACGACCTTTATTGCGGCTGCGGTGCTGTTTTACATCGGCACCGGACCGGTCCGCGGCTTCGCCGTGACCTTTGGCATCGGCATCATCACGACGGTTTTCACGGCCTTCACCGTGACCCGCCTGATCGTCGCCGGCTGGGTCAGGTGGAAGCGGCCGACCAGCGTGCCGATTTGAGTTTACGGAGCAGACTTTGACAACGACACAAATGGTTCTGGCAGGTCTGGGTGCGCTGATCGTCATTCTGTCGATCGTGGCGATCTTCGATCTGTTGCCGTCGCTCCGCATCGTTCCTGACGATACGAAGTTCGATTTCACGCGCTTCCGCCGCATCTCATTCCCGATCTCGGCGCTGCTCTCGATCCTCGCCATCACACTGTTCTTCACGCACGGGCTGAACTTCGGTATCGACTTCAAGGGCGGCACGCTGCTGGAAGTGCAGGCCAAGTCCGGTACCGCCGATATCGGTGCGATGCGCACGACGCTCGCGGCCCTGCAACTCGGTGACGTGCAATTGCAGCAGTTCGGCGGCGCGGCCGACGTGCTGATCCGATTGGCCGAACAGCCGGGTGGCGATGCTGCGCAGCAGGCTGCCGTGCAGAAGGTTCGCGCGGCGCTCGGTGACAGTGTCGAATATCGCCGCGTCGAGGTGGTCGGTCCGCGCGTGTCCGGCGAATTGCTGGCTTACGGCATGCTCGGCCTGATCGTCGCGATCATGGGCATCCTGATCTATCTCTGGTTCCGCTTCGAATGGCAGTTTGCCCTCGGTGCCATGATCGCCAACGTCCACGATATCGTGCTGACCATCGGCTTCATGTCGATCACGCAAGTCGACTTCGATCTCACCAGTATTGCGGCGCTGCTGACCATTCTCGGCTATTCGCTGAATGACACCGTGGTCATTTACGATCGTATTCGCGAGATCCTGCGTCGTTACAAGAAGATGCCGATGCCTGAACTGCTGAACGAGTCGATCAATTCGACGCTGTCGCGTTCTATCATCACCCACGTCACCGTGACGCTGGCGCTGCTGGCGCTATACGCGTTCGGCGGCCAGGCGATCCACTCGTTCACCGCTGTCATGATCTTTGGCGTCGTGCTGGTCGGCACCTACACCTCGATCTTCATCGCCGCGCCGCTGCTGATCTATCTTGGCGTCGGCGAACACCGTGAAGACGCCGACAAGCCGGCCGCGAAGCCGAAGCCCTGAGATGCCGGTCGACCCCGAAGCGCCGCACCTTCCGCGCTCGGCCGCCATCGAAGCCTACGGCAAGGGCGGCTTCCACTTCGATACCATGTCGCATCAGGGCTCGCTGCTTTGCCTGCCTGATGCGGTGTGGGCATGGTCGGTGACCAAGGCCAGTGACATCGATCGCCATTCGCTGCGGCGCGTATTCGAAGGCGCTGCAGGCATCGATACGCTGATTATCGGTACCGGCAACGAGGTCTGGATCGTGCCGAATGATTTGCGGAACGCCTTGCGCAATCTGCATGTGGTGATCGATGCGATGCAGACCGGTCCTGCGATCCGCACCTATAACGTTATGCTGGGCGAGCGCCGCCGCGTCGCTGCTGCGCTGATTGCGGTGCCATGAGTGGTGCTGATCAGAGCTCCGCGGCGTTCTGCGCGGAACTGGTGCGCAGCCACGACTTCGACCGTTACGCATCGACGTTGTTCGTGCCGGCCGACAAGCGCCGCTCGCTGCTGGCGCTCTATGCGTTCAACACCGAGATTGCGCGCGTTCGGGAGCTGGTGAAGCAGCCATTGCCCGGCGAAATCCGGCTGCAATGGTGGACCGACATGCTGGCCGGCGTAGGTCATGGCGATGTCGAGCAGAACCCCGTCGCCGCCGAATTGCTGCTGGCGGTCCGCACGCATGATCTTTCCGTCGATCGGCTATCGAAGCTGGTCGATGTGCATATTTTCGATCTCTACGACGACCCGATGCCGGATCTGGCACTGCTTGAGAGCCATTTTCGCGATACGCTCGGCACGTTGCTGTTTTCGTCGGCCGGGATCCTCGGCGATGGCTCGGAGGCCAGCGCGCATGTCGCGGAGCATGCGGGGCTTGCCCAAGGTGTCGTGCAGATCATTGCGCGTCTGCCCTATGATACGATGCGGCGGCAATTGTTCATTCCGCAGGACATGCTCCTGCAGAACGGTAGCAGCGCCGATCAGATGTTTGCCGGCAAGATGACGCCGGGCATCCGCGCAACGCTGGATCAGTTGATATCAGGCGCGCACGAGCAGCTCGCGACGGCGGACGCGATGCTAGCGGATGTGTCTGCGGCTGCGCGCGCGGCGTTCCTACCGATGGCGCTGGCGAAGTACGATCTGGAGCAGATGGCGCGGCCGGATCACGATCCGTTTGAACTTCATATCAGATCGCGGTTGCGGACCCTCTGGACGCTGTGGCGCGCATCGCGTTCAGTGTGATGTCAGTTTCTGATCCGCCGTTTCGAAGTTGAACCGATCCCGCAGGTTCTTCCGCGACTCCAGAATGCCCTTCAGGAAAGCGCGGTCGGCATCGCTGGTCATCAGCGGCTCCAGCAGATCGACCTGATTCATCGCGACGAGCTGCAGCACCTCAGTGCGAATGCGGCCTGAGGCGTCGCGGGGCAGGGCTGTTACGACCTGCAGATGCTCCGGTGGCTTCGCAGCCTTTGCAGCAGCCAATTCGCCCTGCAGCTTCATTTCCAGTGTGACGTCATCGGCCTCCACGAATGCATAGAGCCCGACGCCGGTGCGGCGATCGGCAAAGGCGACGATCGAAGCGTCGCGCACTGCCGGGTTCTGCTTGATGATCTCGAGCAGCGGCGGCGCGTCGTTAACCAGCCGCTTGCCGCCGCCTTCGCGGTCGGTGAAGTTGAAGATGCCGCGAGTGATGGCGCGATAGACCTTCTTGCCGGTCATCAGCCAGATCCGCGCCGGCAGCGACTTCTTCGCAAGGATCGCCTTTTCCTTCGGCGTCAGCAGCTCTGGCGCATAGGTGCGCTTGTGCTTCAGGAGATGACGCAGGTCTTCATAGGCAGCGACGCGAAACAACTGGCTGCGGGACTTGAAGCAGACCGCGAGCTGGAAGTCGGTCACATAAGCCAGCCCGTCGCTGCCGCGCAGCCAGTTTTGCTCCTTGGCGAGATCGTTATGACACACCCCCATGCGATGCAGCTTGCGCAGTGCCAGCTTGGCCGATTTGAAATAGCGCACGTCATGGTGTGGTTTTGCGAGATGCAGCGCGACGCCGTCGATGAAGCCGCGCACCAGCGCGCGGTCGCCGGCCCACAGCAATTCCGGCCCGACGCGCAGATCGCGCGCCAGCGTCAGTGCACGGCGCTCCCGCGTGAACAGATGCAGCGCCAGCAGATAGGACCACCACGGCACCTGGTCGAGCCGGCGCAGCACCGCATCGACTTCACCCGATGACGTGCGATAGCGGCCGCGCTCGACGGTCGAGAACACGTCGCGTTTCAGCAACACGCCTTCGGTCCAGGTCTTGGACAGCGCAGCGGCGTCCTGTGGCGGCAAACTCATCGCACAATCCTGAAATTCAAATCGCCGGTGTCATGCCGCGGCTGCGACGGGCAGGCTGGCAGCAATCCAGCTATCCATATCCGCCAGCGCCCGCGCGCTCATCGCCTGCTTCTTGGCAACGGTCTTCTCGTTGCCACGCAGCCGCGAGCCATCGGGCTTTTTGGTTGGCGCTTGAGCCAGTGGCGGGAACAGGCCGAAATTGATGTTCATCGGCTGGAACGAGCGCGGGCCGGCATCGACGGTTTCGATGTGCCCGCCAGTGATGTGGCCGAGCAGCGAACCCAGCGCCGTTGTCACGGGCGGCGGCGCCAGCGACTGGCTCTTGGCGTCTGCTGCTGCATAGAGGCCGGCGATCAGGCCGACACTGGCCGACTCCACATAGCCTTCGCAGCCGGTCATCTGACCGGCGAAACGCAGGCGAGGCTGCGCCTTCAGGCGGAGTTGCTCATCGAGCAGTTTTGGCGAGTTCAGGAAGGTGTTGCGATGCAGGCCGCCCAGCCGCGCGAATTCGGCGTTCTGCAGGCCGGGGATCATCCGCAATGCCTGCTGCTGCGGGCCGTATTTCAGCTTCGTCTGGAAGCCGACGATATTGTAGAGCGTGCCGAGCTTGTTGTCCTGACGGAGCTGCACGATGGCGTAGGGCTTCACGAGAGGATCGCGCGGATTGGTGAGGCCGACCGGCTTCATCGGCCCGTGACGCAGCGTTTCGCGGCCCCGCTCGGCCATGACCTCGATGGGCAGACAGCCGTCGAAATAGGGCGTGTTGGTTTCCCACTCCTTGAAGTCGGTCTTTTCGCCGGCCAACAGCGCATCGATGAAGGCGTCATACTGTTCGCGGGTCATCGGGCAGTTGATGTAATCGGCACCGTTGCCCCCGGGCCCGACCTTGTCGTAGCGCGACTGGAACCAGGCGATTTCCATATCGATCGATTCTTTATGGACGATCGGGGCGATGGCGTCGAAGAAGGCCAGCGCGTTCTCGTCTGTCAGCCCGCGAATGCCGTCTGCGAGCGGAGCGGAGGTCAGCGGTCCCGTTGCGACGATGACGTTGCGCCAGTCGGCAGGCGGCAGGCCTGCCACTTCGGCGCGGTCGATGGTGATGAGCGGGTGGTCGTTCAACGCCTTGGTCACGGCATCGGAGAAGCCATCGCGATCTACCGCCAGCGCGCCACCGGCGGGCACCTGGTTGGCGTCGGCGCAGCGCATGATCAGCGAGCCCAGCTTGCGCATTTCTGCGTGCAGCAGGCCGACAGCGTTGTTGAGCGCGTCGTCAGAACGGAAGGAATTGGAGCAGACCAGTTCGGCGAGGCCATCGGTGCGATGGGCCTCGGTCATCTGGTGCGGCCGCATCTCGTGCAAGATCACGGGAACGCCGGCATTGGCGACCTGCCAGGCGGCTTCCGAGCCGGCGAGGCCCGCGCCGATCACATGGACGCAGTCGTCTGAGTTTGGGGCTGTTGTCATGGCCCCGCATGTAGCGCGTTTTGGCGCGAAGTGGAATTCGCTTCGCGGAAATTTGGCCGGTTAGCCAAAGCTTTGAAGACGCTTGGCCTTGAAGGTGTCTGGCTCCGAAGATGGTGGTCTTCAGGGAACCACGATTGCGCCCGCGCGAGGCGGGCGCAATCCGTGAAACGTCAAACTGGACGGGTTAGCCGCCCGGACGGATCAGCCGTTGTAGGCGCCAGAAGCAACACGCGGAATGTCCGAACGGTCGAGACCGATGTCGGAAAGCTCGCGATCGCTGAGCTGGGAGAGTTCGGCAACGTTGCGCTGATAGTCGCGGAACGCCTGGATCATGCGGATGAATGAAAGCAACATTTTGGTTCTCCTTCGTTAAGTGATTCATCTCTTGCGAGGTGCTTCGCTGTTGAAGTGAATATAGATAACGATATCGCAGTGCAGCAGTGGAGATGTTGCGATGCAGCTACTCGGGGATTGCATAGCTCCTGCAAGGAATGATTAACCTCTTGGCGCTGGCAGGTGATTTTACAGGCATCGTGCGTATTAGGGCACCTCCCGTCGCAATTTTCGGGTTTAATTAGTCAGTTAAATCATGCGGTTGGGGCGGTTCCATTGGCTGGATGCGTTGGCCGATGAAGGGGGCGCCGGAGCGAGCCGTTCTCTCCAAAATAGATGGCTGGATCGGACGGTTCTTCAAGAGGCCATAGCCACCGTCGCCATGCGCGAATCGCATGCGTAGAATAGATATGAATATAAAATCATCCTTATCTGGGCCTGATCAGAAGCTTGTCCCAAAAATACAACCGCGTGAGGATGTTTGTACCTGCAACTCGAAATTTCCAGGCAGCAGCGATCATGTGCTCGCGCTGCGTCGGGTTCGGCGAGACGGATGCGCGTTCAAGTAATCCGATTGCGGACATGAGATCGGTTCGTGTTTCGGTGCATAACGCGAAGAGCCGACACCGCGACATGCGCTATCCCTACGCGAATTACATTTCTGTAAGTTTGTTACCCGTGATGTCTGGAGCGGCCAAAAGTTGAGTGTTCTTGGTGGCGATCACAACCGCCTCACGTTCAATTCACTGCGGCTGTTATTTCCCGGATCACAGCTGGACGTATCAATTCCTTCTACAGAATCCGGCAATGATGCCGGTTCTGTTGCGAAGGACAAACAAGATGATCACAAGATTACTGGGAGCGGCCGCCATGGCTGCTGTTGTGTTCGCTGCGGTGCCGGCTTCGGCTGCGCGTATGGAAGGCTGCAGCGGCAGCAACCTGATGAAAACCGAAACCGCCGTCGAGGCGATGCCGGACGGTGATGCGAAGTGGGTTGCGTTCAAGGAGATGACCGACGCGCAGACCGCGTTGCTCGACAACAAGATGGGCGTGTGTGCTGTCCATCTGACCAGGGCCATGCATGTCGGCATGACGAAGTAGCAGATCACGGGAGGGGCCGCTTGCTGAGGAGCGGACGGCCCTTCCATCATCGCCGCGCGCCGCTTACGGCTCCTTGGCGAGCTGGCTGGCGAAGTAAGCGATGGTCTTCGAATAAACCTCGCTCTTGTTCCATTGCTGGATGACCGCGAAATTCGCAGTCCCCGGCGCAAAATCCTGATCGCGCTTCCAGCCATGGCTGGCGAGATAGTTTGCCGTTGAGGCCAGTACATCGGGCGCACTGCGCAACAGGTCGCGATGGCCATTGCCGTCGAAGTCGACGGCGAATTTCAGATAGGACGATGGCATGAATTGGGTCTGGCCGATTTCGCCGGCCCAGGCGCCGTGCATCTCGGCAGGCGCCAGATCGCCGCGGTCGACGATGCGCAGGGCATCGAGCAATTCAGCACGAAACATCTCGGCGCGGCGGCAATCATAGGCGAGCGACGCGATGGCGCGGATTGTGGGGAATTTGCCGATGTTCACGCCATAGTCGGTCTCCAGTCCCCAGATCGCCACCAGCACCGGACCGGGTACGCCATATTGCTGCTCAATGCGTCCGAGCACCGAGCCGTAACGCTTCAGCATGTCGCTGCCCCGACGCAGCCTTGGTGGCACCATGCGTCCGGAGAATTCCTCGAAGCTTTGCTTGAAGACCTGCTGGCCGCGATCGCGCGACAGCACGCTGTTGTCTAGGGTAACGCCGGTCAGGGCTGCATCGACTGTCTTTTGCGAAATGCCTTTGCCAACTGCTTCCGTCTTGAAGGCAGCGAGCCATCCATCGAAACTGCCGGTGCCGCAGGCAGGCGCAGCAAGGGCCGGCGCGAGCGGCGAGATCAGGACAGTACCAAGCAGGAACGTACAAAGCAGGGGGCGCATGGTCTCAAGGCTCTCATTCGCTATTGAAATGATGTCGCGAAAATAGTGCGCGACGAGCCTTCCGGTGAACCACGGCTAAAACAAGGCTTGCGGGGTGATATCAAAATCGCGCGCCGACCTCTCGCGCAATTCTGCGAGAGGCCGGCGGTTCGGCAGGAATCAGACGACCTTGCCTGTATTACTTGTCACTGCGCCATTGAAACAGCGTGACGGGAAAATCCGCGGCCGAGCGCTTGATCTTGTTGCGCGGCTGGGCACAGCCTTGAAGTCTTGCCAGCCGAGCCGCAATGCGTCGGTCAGTTCGGCGGAGATGATGGTGTGAATGGCGGGCGCGGCGGTGGCGGCGGTGGCGTCGGTTGCGCCGTGAGCGAAGTCGGCGACACCCCCTTGTCGCGCTCAAAGGGAGCGTGCAGGCTGCATTGGTATCGATCGCGAACAAACCAGACGCGCGCGTAACAAAGGTGCCGAAAGAGCTGGTCTTGCCGCAACCTGTGAAGTGACCCTACGCTGATGCCATGGCGCCGTGGCTCGCGCTTCGGTGAAAATGTCGTCTGACATTCACAGCGCTGCAATGCAGCGGCCGGGCTTTCGCCTCAATTCAGACGAACCTTGCGACCGACATCAAACGATCTGCCGATGAATTTGGCAGTTGGTTTGAAATGTCTCTTCCCGTAGTCGGCTGTGCCGCATTGGCAAGCCGGATGCGGGCGGCTACAAATACGGACCGGCTGGTGCAGCCGGAACAAACGCTGCACGAATTCTTCAATCTGTCACGGAAGCTATTGGGAGCGACAAATGAGCATTTTCGGAAAGATCATGGGCGCGATTTTCGGCACCAGCGCCAGTGCAGCAACCCCTGATGCCGCTCCGGCAGCTGGCGGTTCGGCCCCGGCTGCAGGTGCCGCGCCGATGGACTCAGTCGACGTTGCGGCGATCCTCGACAAGGCCGTGGCCGCCAAGGGCGAGAAGCTGGAATGGAAGACCTCGATCGTCGACCTGATGAAGGCGCTCGACATCGACTCCAGCCTGACGGCCCGCAAGGATCTCGCCAAGGAGCTCGGCTATACGGGCGACACCAACGATTCCGCCAGCATGAATATCTGGCTGCACAAGCAGATCATGACCAAGCTCGCCGACAATGGCGGCAAGCTGCCGGCTGACATCAAGCACTAGGTTCTTCATCTTCGAATGAAGCTGAAGGCCCGCGCTCGCGCGGGCCTTTTTGCTGTGGTATGCCAGCGTGCATAAAAACAAGACCAGAAAAGCAAGACAAAACATACGAGGAGAAACGCCATGGACCCCATCAACCGCAGAACGATTCTGACCACCGGTGCCGTTGCCCTGGCCGGCAGCGCCTTGGCCGGCGAGGCCGCGCAGGCCCAGGCCGGACCGAAGAGCATTTTCACGGTCGCAGCGGTGACGATCCCCATCGTCGGCGAAACCGACGTGTTTCCGGTGCGTCGTATCTATTGCATCGGCCGCAACTACGCGGCGCATTCCCGCGAGATGGGATCGGACCCGACGCGCGAGCCGCCGTTCTTCTTCCAGAAGCCGACCGATGCGATCCAGAACGTCAAGATCGGCGAGGTGGCCGATCATCCGTATCCGTCGCTGACCAAGAATTATCATTACGAGGTTGAACTCGTCGCCGCGCTGAAATCCGGCGGCACCAATATCCCCGTCGATAGAGCGCTCGACCACGTCTATGGCTACGCCCTCGGCCTCGACATGACACGCCGCGATCTGCAGCGCGCCATGGGCGACGAGAAGAAGCCATGGGAGATCGGCAAGAGTTTTGACCACGCCGCAGTCATCGGCCCTATCCATCCGGTCGCCAAGACCGGCCACATGACCAAGGGTCCGATCTCGCTCGCGGTGAATGGCACCGTGAAACAGACCTCCGATCTCGACAAGATGATCTGGAGCGTCGCCGAGCAGATCGCCAAACTCTCCGAAGCCTTCGAGCTGAAGGCTGGCGACATCATCTATTCCGGCACGCCGGAAAATGTCGGTCCGGTCGTGAAGGGCGACGTGCTGCTCTGCAAGATCCAGGGCTTGCCGGACATGTCGATCAAGATCGTTTGAGACCCAAACTCGTCATTCCCCGCCACTCCAGTTGGAGTGGTGGGGGAATGACCGGGTGTGACCCAATGTGGCTTACCCCGTCAAATCCGCATAGTCCGGATGCCGATCGAGATAATCCACCACGAACGAACATCCTGCGACGACCTTCATCCCGTCGGCCCGGATCAATGCGAGTGCGCCCTTGATCAGCTCCGACGCGATGCCGCGGCCGCGCAGGGCCGGTGGCGTTTCGGTGTGCGTGATGATGACGCGATCACCGGCACGGCGATAATTCGCAAAGGCGATGGATCCGCCGACATCCAGTTCGAAGCGATTGAGCGCCTTGTTGTCGCGAATAGCGGTCATGCCGCGTCTTTCAGCAGATCCTGATAGTCCGCGTGCTTCGCGATATAAGCCGCAATGAAGGGGCACTGTGCCACGACCTTCAATCCCTCTGCCCGGACTGCATCGAGCGCGCCGCGGGCAAGCTGTGAGCCGATACCTCTGCCGCCCAATTCCTGCGGCACAACGGTGTGGATGAAGGTGATGGTATCGGACGTCCGGGTATACTCGGTGAAAGCGATATAGCCGTCGACCGCGAGTTCGAAACGGTGGAGCGAAGTATTGTTGTAAACTGCGTTGCTCATTGTCATTCCATTCACAGGTGTCCGGGAGAAGGTAGCAATCATCCTCAGGCGGGTGCAATGCAGCTCCTGCGTCATTCATCGGGACCGGGTTCACTCCAGGCGGCCGGGCGGGGCGTTTTGTCGATCCGCACGCCATGAAAAATGGCTTTGGCGTGGCCTTGCAAAGGCAAAGCGGGTTCCTACGTCATTTACAGACATACGCCCCGAAGCGGCCGGATTGGTCGTTTGACAGTTGGAGTGTCATGCCAACGGCCGCTGACGTATGCCTCTTTTAAGAGGAGGTCACGATGTCAGACTCTCGTTTTCTCGGCACGCATCGCACATGGGAAGACTGGTTCGGCATGGCGCTTGGCGTCCTGATCGCTCTGTCGCCCTGGTTTCCTACGCAGAACGGTCATGAATATACCGGGGCGAACCCCAGCGCCGCGATCATTAACGCGGTGGTGGTTGGCGTGCTGGTGTTTGGCCTTGCCCAGCTTCAATACGTTGCGCTGCAACGCTGGGAGGAGGTGGCCGCGATCCTTCTTGGCCTGTGGCTGATCGTCTCGCCACTTTTCCTTGGCTACGCCGGCGACGGCATGCTCAGATTCATCCATACCTGCCTCGGCGGCCTCGTGGTGCTGCTGGCAACACTGCAGTTGTGGCAGGACTGGGATTTGAGCGACGGGGAAATGGCCCAGCACGGGCAATGACAACACGCGATCAGGCCCGCCGGTCTTGTCGTGAGATCGGCGGGTCTCGTCTGTCTGTCACCGGCCGTTAGCGTCGGGGAACAGCCAGCGCCGCGATCACCTCGTCGATCCGGGAAAACAGATAATTGGGCGCGCGCGCTTCCAGCGCCGCTCCGCTCGTATAGCCCCAGGTCACCGCCCCGAAATCGATACCGGCCTCGCGCGCGGCGTCGATGTCACGGATTTCGTCGCCGATCGAGATCGTGTCATCGACCGAGATGCCGGTGAGGTCGAGGATGCGCTGGAACTTGGCCGTCTTGCCGAACAGGCCGGCGCCACAGGCGAAATAGGCCACGTGCTGCTCGAGATCGCCGAGCACGTGACGCACATTGTCCTCGCTGTCTGAGCTGACGATCGCAATCGTCATGCCGCGCGCTTTCAATTCACAGAACATGCGATCGACGCCGGGAAACAGATTGATGCGATCGATTTGCTGCGCCTTGCGCTTGCGCATGTCGCGGGCGATCAGCGGGATCCGCCATTTGGCGACACCGAGCAGCCGGATCAGTTCGCCGGCACCAACACTCCGCAATTCATCGATACGGTCGCGTTCGACGCGTTGAAACTTGTGCTTGTCTGCGACGGAATTGATGACGCTGAGAAACCACGCAAAGCTGTCCGACAGCGTGCCGTCGAAGTCGAAGATGGCGAGCTTATAGGGCATGGCTGGCGGGCGGGGAGGTGACCGGGGTCTTGGTTGGGTGTTTGGCAGTGGCGGTCACGGGCTGCTCTCGTCTGAGTCGTGGCCGATATGCGACCCGCCCAAGGATGATCCCATCAGACCCGCTTTTCAACCCGCATCCGCGCGGCGAAACGATGCACGAGCTGCGCGCAAGCGTGCTAAGCCCGTCATTACCCGTTTCATGTCACCCGCAGGAGGCCCTCATGGCAGACGATAGAGCGAACCAGAAAGGCCCCAACACCAAGAAGAAGCAGAAGTGCAAGAATTGCGAAGGCAAGGGCCTGCTCAAGAAGGGCGAGAAGGTGGTGAAGTGCCAGAGGTGTCACGGGACGGGGCTGAGGTAAACGAGAAGGATAGGCACGGACAGGTCTCGCCGCATTTGCTATGTTTAGCTAGCGATGCTTCCGGCCGGTTCTTTAAGATGAACGACCTCTCGAAGCGAATTACAATTGATCCCGACCGCATGCATGGACGCCCCTATATTGAGCTTACGGCTTGAGGATTCCCCGACGACGTGATTGTCACACCGCCGGCTCCTTTATTCCGCCGCCTCGCTCGCCTGCTTCCGCTTCTTCGGCTTGCCCGCCTTTTCCAGCACGGGCTTCAGGAACTTGCCGGTATAGCTCCTCGGCGCCTTGACGATATCTTCCGGTGGGCCCCAGGCGACGATCTCGCCGCCGCCGTCGCCGCCTTCGGGGCCGAGATCGATGACCCAGTCGGCGGTCTTGATGACTTCGAGATTGTGCTCGATCACCACCACCGTGTTGCCCTGTTCGACCAGCTCATGCAGCACTTCGAGCAATTTTGCGACGTCGTGGAAGTGGAGTCCCGTGGTCGGTTCATCGAGGATATAGAGCGTGCGGCCGGTGGCGCGCTTGCTCAATTCCTTGGCGAGCTTCACGCGCTGCGCTTCGCCGCCGGACAGCGTCGTCGCCTGCTGGCCGACATGGATGTAGTCCAACCCGACGCGATGCAGCGTCTTGAAGGTCTCGCGCACGCGCGGCACCGCCTTGAAGAAGTCGGCGGCTTCCTCCACGGTCATGTCGAGCACGTCGGCGATCGACTTGCCCTTGAACAGGACTTCGAGCGTTTCGCGGTTGTAGCGCTTGCCCTTGCAGGTGTCGCAGGTGACATAGACGTCGGGTAGGAAGTGCATCTCGATCTTGATGACGCCGTCGCCCTGGCAGGCCTCGCAGCGGCCGCCCTTGACGTTGAACGAAAACCGCCCGGGCTCGTAGCCGCGTGCCTTGGATTCCGGCAGGCCGGCGAACCATTCGCGGATTGGTGTGAAGGCGCCGGTATAGGTCGCTGGATTGGAGCGCGGCGTGCGGCCGATCGGCGACTGGTCGATGTCGATGATCTTGTCGATATGCTCCAGGCCCTCGATGCGGTCATGCGGTGCGGCGCCTTCGCTGGCGCCGTTGAGTTTGCGCGCGATGGCCTTGTAGAGCGTATCGATCAGCAGCGTCGACTTGCCGCCGCCGGAGACGCCGGTGATGGCGGTGAACAGGCCAAGCGGCACTTCCGCCGAGACGTTCTTGAGATTGTTGCCGCGCGCATTGATCACCTTGATGGTGCGGCGATGGTTCGGCGGGCGACGCTCCGGCACCGGCACCGACATTTCGCCGGTGAGATATTTGCCGGTCAGCGATTTCGGATTCTTCATCACCTCCTGGGGCGTGCCTTGGGCGACGATGTTGCCGCCATGGGTGCCGGCGCCGGGGCCGACATCGACCACGTAATCGGCCGCGATCACCGCGTCCTCGTCATGCTCGACCACGATCACGGTATTGCCGAGATCGCGCAGTCGTCGCAGCGTATCCAGCAGCCGCGCATTGTCGCGCTGATGCAGGCCGATCGAGGGTTCGTCGAGCACATAGAGTACGCCGGTTAGGCCCGAGCCGATCTGCGACGCGAGGCGAATGCGCTGGCTCTCGCCGCCGGACAGCGTGCCGGAGGAACGGGCGAGGGTGAGATAATTGAGGCCGACATCGAGCAGGAAGGAGAGGCGCTCGCGGATTTCCTTGAGGATGCGGACGGCGATCGCGTTCTGCTGCTTGTTGAGCAGGCCCGGCACAGTCTCGAACCAGTCGCCGGCCTTGCGTACCGACATTTCCGAGATGTTGCCGATATGCTTGCCGCCGATCTTCACCGACAGTGCTTCCGGCTTCAGCCGATAGCCCTCGCAGGCATCGCAGGGCACGTCAGAGAAATATTTGCCGAGCTCCTCGCGCGCCCATTCGCTTTCGGTTTCGCGAAAACGACGGTCGATATTGGTGACGACGCCCTCGAACGGCTTCTTGGTGTCGTAGGAGCGGACGCCGTCTTCATAGGAGAACTTGATCTCGTCATCGCCGGAGCCGTGCAGGATGGCGTTCTGCGTCTTCTTCGGCAGGTCCTTCCATTTGGTATCGAGCGTGAACTTGTAGAACTTGCCGAGCGCCGTCAGCGTCTGCACGTAATAAGGCGACGACGACTTCGCCCAGGGTGCGATGGCGCCCTTGCGCAGCGTCAATTCCTTGTCGGGAATGACGAGATCGGCATCGATGGTCTGCTCGACGCCAAGGCCGCCGCATTTCGGACAGGCGCCATAGGGGTTGTTGAACGAAAACAGCCTGGGTTCGATCTCGGGGATCGTGAAGCCGGACACGGGGCAGGCGAATTTCTCGGAAAACAAAATCCGCTCGGCGCCGGTCTTGTCGTGAATCTTCGCGACCTTCTTGTCGGACTTCTTCTCGTCCGCGGGCGCCGCGGGTGCGTCGGCATATTCGATGACGGCAAGGCCTTCGGCGAGCTTCAGCGCGGTCTCGAAACTTTCAGCGAGGCGCTGGCCGATATCCGGGCGCACGACGATGCGATCGACGACGACGTCGATGTCATGCGGAAATTTCTTGTCGAGTACGGGCGCTTCGGCGAGTTCGTGGAAGGTGCCGTCGATCTTGACGCGCTGAAAACCCTTCTTGAGATATTCGGCCAGCTCCTTGCGGTACTCGCCTTTGCGGCCGCGCACCACAGGCGCCAGCAGATACAGCCGCGTGCCTTCCGGCAGTGCCAGCACGCGGTCGACCATCATCGACACCGTCTGGCTTTCGATCGGCAGGCCCGTCGCCGGCGAATAGGGAATGCCGACGCGCGCCCACAGCAGGCGCATATAGTCGTAGATCTCGGTGACGGTGCCGACAGTCGAGCGCGGATTCTTCGAGGTGGTTTTCTGCTCGATGGAGATGGCCGGCGACAGGCCATCGATCTGGTCGACGTCCGGCTTCTGCATCATTTCGAGGAATTGCCGCGCGTAAGCCGACAGCGACTCCACATAGCGACGCTGGCCTTCGGCATAGATCGTGTCGAAAGCGAGGGACGATTTGCCGGAGCCCGACAGGCCGGTGAACACCACCAGCTTGTCGCGCGGGATCGTCAGGTCGACATTCTTGAGATTGTGCTCGCGGGCGCCGCGGATGGTGATGCTGCGCTGGTTCGCCGCGGCCTGCTGCCGCTTCGCCTTGATGATCTCGTCCATAACAGGCAATTCCCCAGCGCGCGGTGCGCGCACATGCGGGCGCGCACCGCCGGCCGGGCCGGGATCAACGCCGATTGATTGTCATCGGAACATAGGAAGAACGCGAACGGATTTCCAGTGCTCCGCACCAGCCTTCAACGGTTTGTTGTGCGAGCGGTTGCGAGGCAGGTTCGCAAATCGAATAGTGGGCACAGGACGGGTCTTCCGCAGGACGGGTCTTGCGGTATCGGGCTCGCGCCAGCGGACCGCCAATCGGGTACGCATCGGGCCTGAGCCAGGTTCCAGCAAAAAGCCCGGCGCGAGGCCGTGCTGAGTTTGCTCTGGAGCGAGAGAAGGTGGTCGCAGTTCTCAGTATTTGGCGACGATGGGGGCCGCCCCACTTGTAGTTGATGCGGGCGGTGACGACGTCGACGTCCTGGCTGATGCGATCGATGCGCGAGTTTGCGCCGGGAAGGGCAACAGCGGTGAAGCTGTTGCTGCTGGTCTCCATGAACAGATGGTCGTATTCGACGGCAAAGGACCAGTTCGGCGTGAAGCCATATTCCAGGCCGACGCCGCCCGCAGGCGATTGATCGGTTCGCTCTTATCTCCCCTGGGATCCGGTCATCCGGCAAAACGAAAAAGGCCGGCGTTTCCGCCGGCCTTCCCGTTATCATGAACCTGAGATCAGGCGCGAAGCTCAGTACTTCGCGACGACCGGGCCACCCCAGTTGAAGCGGTAGTTCAGGCCGGCCTTGACGGTGTGCTCGTCGTTGCGGGACGACACGCCAGCCAGCGCGACCGGGGTCGTGAAGGTGGTCTTGCCGAAGTCGTAGTACTGGTACTCAACCTTGCCCGACCAGTTCTGGGTGAACAGGTATTCGAGGCCGGCGCCAACGGTGTAACCGTCATGCTTGGTGCCAGCTGCGAAGGCAACCGGAGTGCCGACGCCGGTCAGGACCAGCGATTCGCTGTAGTCGGAGTAGGCGTAGCCGCCCTTCACGTAGAGCAGTGCCGGACCCCAGGTGTAACCGATGCGACCGGTAACCGAGGCGAGGCCCTTCTGGTTCAGGTTGTAGGTGACGCCAGCCGGAACGAAAGCGACGTTGGTGTTGTTCGAACCAACCCAGCTGTACTGACCTTCGATACCGACGACCCAGTTCGGAGCGAACTGGTAGTCAGCGCCGATCTGCAGACCGCCGAGGAAACGGCCATCCGAATTATCGGAGGTGCCGCCGAAGCCGTTGCTGCCGTTGAAGGCGCCGCCGACGTGACCGCCGATGTAGAAACCGGTCCAGTTGTAGATCGGGGCGGGAACGTAGGCCGGAGCCTTGGTGTAGGGACGAGCGGCGAGGTCAGCAGCCATTGCCGGAACCGAAGCGCCCAGAGCGATCAGGGCAACCGTGCCCAACAGAAACTTCTTCATGTGAATTCTCCCCAAAATTGCTTCGCGTCAGCGAAGCCTCGTGTCCCGGCGCAGGCGCCAAAAGCAATTCAGTGATCGAAATATACGCAGTTCTGCCAAAAAGTCCGTCACCCAAATAACACACTCGACCGCGATGTTTGGTTGTTTCTAAGTTAATGAAAGGTATATGGATTTTCTATGAGGGCGGGTTCCCCTCGGGTTCCATTGTTGCTCTGCACACACATAGTGAAGACGGCTCGGTACTTCGACGTCGCCCAACGATTCACCAAGAGGTCTTGTTGAGAACAAAAATGGAACATGCTATATGGAGCGACGATCAAGGACGACCAACTAAGAGACGTGGATAACCCGGTTACAGGGGCCTGCGCGGAGCGCGGACCGTATAGGGTCCCATTATCAGCGGCGTTTGCGCGCGGGCCGGGGCCTGCGCTGGCGCCCAATCAGCAAATTCAGATTCGAGAGTAGGAGAGTGGCATGGCGGGTAGCGTCAACAAGGTGATTTTGGTCGGCAATCTCGGCAAGGACCCCGAGGTTCGCCGGATGCAGAACGGTAACCCGGTCGTCAACCTGACCGTCGCGACCTCGGATACCTGGCGTGACAAGGGCACCGGCGAGCGCAAGGAAAAGACCGAATGGCATCGCGTCGTGATCTTCAGCGAAGGTCTCGCCAAGGTCGCCGAGCAGTATCTGAAGAAGGGCGCCAAGGTTTATATCGAAGGCGCGTTGCAGACCCGCAAATGGACCGATCCGCAGGGTGTCGAGAAATACTCCACCGAGATCGTGCTGCAGGGCTTCAATTCGACGCTGACCATGCTCGACGGCAAGGGCGGCGGCGCAGGTGGTGGCGGCGGCTATGGCGGTGACGACATGGGCGGCGACTTCGGCTCCAGCGGCCCGTCGAGTGCGCCGCCGCAGCGCCGCGTGGCCGCACCGGCAGGTGGCGGCGGCCGCGGCAGCGACATGGATGACGACATCCCGTTCTGATCTGCTGTTAGAACGTCCTGAATTTCTGCATCGCGCGCTGTGAGCTGATTGCTTACAGCGCGTTTTTCTTTTTGAGGGTGCGGTTAGCTGCGGCAACGTGCGGGCAATACGATCTTTACAATGGAAGATGTCTGCGACAATGAGCTGGCACTGCTTGCTGAATGCGAGGGCCACCATGTCGCTCCAGCCGCTGCTTGATGCCGTTGCCCCGATCCCGCTGCATGCTTTTGCGGCCATGACCGCATTCGTGGTCGGTGTCGTTCAATTGATCGCGCCCAAGGGCACGCTGCCACACAGGACGCTCGGCTGGATCTGGGTGGCGCTGCTCGCCACCGTTGCGATCAGCTCATTCGGGATCCATGGCCATAGCTACCGGCTGTGGCGAGACTGGAGCCCCATCCATCTGCTGTCGATCATTGCGCCGGTGATGCTGGTGGTCGGAGTGATCGCCGCGCGCCGGCACCGCGTCAGGGCGCATGCAATCACCATGATTTCGATCTTCGCCGGCGCCCTGGTGATCGCCGGTGTGTTTACCCTCGTGCCCGGCCGGGTCATGCACACCGTTGTGTTCGGTCGCTAGATTGCCGCAAGACGGCCGCAGGATTTCGCAAGATTCGGCTGCTTCGGGCTGGCTTATTCGAGGTCACTTCACAAGCCCCGTGAGCCTCGCGTAAGCATTTGAAAAATCAGCAAGAAAATAGGGCTTCATGCGTTGCCGACGGGGTGGCTTGAAGGCGCGCGATGCGCTATATGATTCCCAGCAAAACCTGACCGGAAACCATCCTTGTCCGACACTGAAGACCAGAAGCCTGGGGAGCCACCAGCCCCCTCGGATATTCGTCCCGTATCCATCCTCGATGAGATGAAGCGTTCGTATCTCGATTACGCCATGAGCGTGATCGTGGCGCGTGCGTTGCCGGATGCGCGTGACGGCTTGAAGCCGGTACATCGGCGCATTCTCTACGCGATGTACGAGAACGGATTCGAGTGGAACAAGCCATATCGCAAGTCGGCGCGAACCGTCGGCGACGTCATCGGTAAGTATCATCCGCACGGCGACCAATCGGTCTATGACGCCATGGTCCGCATGGCGCAGGACTTCTCGATGCGCGTGCCGCTGATCGACGGTCAGGGCAATTTCGGTTCGGTGGATGGCGATCAGGCTGCCGCGATGCGATACACCGAGTCGCGCCTGACCAAGATCGCGCAGTCGCTGCTGGACGATCTCGACAAGGACACCGTCGACTATCAGGACAACTACGACGGCTCGTTCCGTGAGCCACGCGTATTGCCGGCGAAGTTTCCCAATCTGCTGGTGAATGGCGGCGGCGGCATTGCCGTTGGCATGGCCACCAATATTCCGCCGCACAATCTCGGCGAAGTCATCGACGCCTGCGTCGCGCTGATCGATGATCCGTCACTCAGCATCGACGATCTGAACAAGATCATCCCGGGTCCGGATTTCCCGACTGGTGGCATCATTCTCGGCCGCGCCGGGATTCGTACGGCCTATCACACCGGCCGCGGTTCCATCGTGATGCGTGGCAAGGTCTCGATCGAGCCGACGCGCAAGGACCGCGAAGCGATCATCATCTCGGAAATTCCGTACCAGGTGAACAAGGCCACCATGGTCGAGCGCATCGCCGAACTGGTGCGCGACAAGAAGATCGAAGGCATCTCCGATCTCAGGGACGAATCCGACCGTGACGGTTTTCGCGTCGTCGTCGAATTGAAGCGGGACGCAGTGCCGGAGGTGGTGCTGAACCAGCTCTACAAGTTCACGCCGCTGCAGACCAATTTTGGCGCCAATATGGTGGCGCTCGACACCGGTCGTCCGTTGCTGATGAACCTGAAGGACCTGCTGACGATCTTCGTCGCGTTCCGTGAACAGGTCATCACGCGCCGTACCAAGTTTCTGCTCAACAAGGCGCGCGACCGCGCGCATATCCTCGTTGGCCTCGCCATCGCTGTGGCGAATATCGACGAGGTCATTCGTGTGATCCGGACCTCGCCGGATCCGACCACTGCGCGCGATATCCTGATGGAGCGCCGCTGGCCGGCGCAGGACGTGGCGACGATGATGACGTTGATCGACGATCCGCGTCATCGTCTCGAGGAAGACGGGACCGCACGCCTGTCCTTCGAACAGGCCAAGGCCATTCTCGATCTGCGGCTGGCTCGCCTGACAGCTCTGGGCCGCGAGGAAATTTCTGACGAACTCGACAAGCTCGCCATCGAGATCGCCGACTATCTGGAAATCCTGCGCTCGCGCGCGCGCGTGCAGGGCATCATCAAGGATGAGCTCGGTGCGGTGAAGTCGGAATTCGCCACGCCGCGCAAGACCGTGATTATGGAACAGGAAGGCGAGGTCGAAGACGAAGACCTGATCCAGCGCGAAGACATGGTGGTGACGGTGTCGCATCATGGCTACGTCAAGCGCGTGCCGCTCTCGACCTATCGGGCGCAGCGCCGCGGCGGCAAGGGCCGTTCGGGCATGGCGACGCGCGATGAGGATTTCGTCTCGCGGCTGTTCGTGGCCTCGACCCATACGCCGGTGCTGTTCTTCTCGTCGCGCGGTCAGGTCTACAAGGAAAAGGTCTGGCGTCTGCCGATCGCGCCGCCAAACGGCCGCGGCAAGGCGATGATCAACATCCTGCCGCTTGAGCAGGGCGAACGCATCACCACGATCATGCCGCTGCCCGAGGACGAAGCGACGTGGGAAACCCTCGACGTGATGTTCGCGACCACCGGCGGCAATGTTCGCCGCAACAAGTTGTCGGACTTCGTCGATGTCCGACGCTCCGGTATCATCGCGATGAAGCTCGACGAGGGCGAAGCCATCGTCGACGTGCAGATCGCCACCGAACATGACGATGTGCTGCTGACCGCTGCCGGTGGCCAGTGCATCCGTTTCCCGGTGACTGACGTCCGCGTATTCCAGGGCCGCAGCTCCATGGGCGTGCGTGGCATCTCGCTGGCGGAGGGCGACAAGCTGATCTCGCTGACGATCCTGCGCCACCTCGAGGCCAATTCCGACGAGCGTGCGGCCTATCTGCGCCGTGCCAATGCGGTGCGTCGCGGCGGTGCCGAGGAGCGTGCGGATGTCGCGGACGAAACGGCAGCGGCCGTGGAGACTGAAGAGGCGACCGGCGCCATCGAGCTCGGCGAGCAGCGCTATGTCGAGATGTCGGCATCCGAGCAGTTCGTGCTGACCATCAGCGAAAACGGCTATGGCAAGCGGACCTCGTCGTTCGAGTACCGCACGACCGGACGCGGCGGTAAGGGCATCGTTGCGATGTCGGTCAACAACCGCAATGGCAAACTGATCGCCTCGTTCCCGGTCGAGGACAGCGACCAGATCATGCTGGTCACCGACAAGGGACAGCTCATCCGCTGCCCAGTGGAAGGTATCCGCATTGCCGGCCGTTCGACCCAGGGCGTCATTGTGTTCAACACGGCTGACGACGAGCACGTCGTGTCGGTCGAGCATATCGGCGAGGCGGGCGAGGGCGAAGAGGGCGAGAACGGCAACGCTGCGCCGGTGGCGGAAGGCTGAGGCTCTCCGCAGGAGCTTCTGACACGTGAACCAAAAAGCCCGCAGTCATGCCGCGGGCTTTTCCATGCAGACGCGTTGAGCGTAGAAACTGGTGAGCGAAGCGATACCCTTCGGATCTATCGCTGAACGGAAATTCTGACCGATTGGCCAACTGTTCCGCTACCGAGGATCTGGACGCTCACCCAAACCACTCGGGACGGCATCGCCAGCTTCCTGAGAGATGAAGCCTTGTCAGGACTACGGCTCGGCAGCCGCTCCTAACGCGCTCGTATCTGTGCTCTCCGCATTCGCCGCCCTCGTCCTGAAGAACGGGCTCGGCTCTGGCGTTTCAGCATTGCCGCGCAGCAGCTTGCGGCCGGCCTCTAAGCCGCCGATGACTTCCAGCTCGACACGTTGTGCGTCGCGGTCGCGGACATCGGCGATGGCTTCGCGGGCCTCGTCTTCGTCGAGGCCGAGCCCGGTCAGGACGGCTTCGCTGAACAGCAGTGCGGATTCGAAAGTTTCGCGGATCTGGAAATCGACCCCGGCATGAATGAGGCGCAGCGAATGGCCGCGGTCGTACGAGCGGACATAGAGTTTGGCGAGCGGAAATTCCGAGCGGCACAGTTCGACGATGTGATCTGCTGCCTCCGGTTTGTCGACACAGATCAGGATCGCTTCAGCGGTGCCTGCGCCGGAGGCGTGCAGCACGTCGAGGCGGGTGCCATCACCATAGTGGATCTTGAAGCCGAAATTGCCGGCGGCGCGGATCATGTCCACATCGGTTTCGATCAGCGACAGTTCGATGTTGCGCGCCAGCAGGGCCTGGCTCGCCACCTGCGCGAAGCGGCCGAAGCCGATGAACAGCACTTTTCCGCGCAGGCCGTCGGCTTTGTCGATGCCGTCCATGGAGACCGGCGTGCGCTGCCGCATCTGCGCGTGGATCAGCAGCACGATGGGCGTCAGTGCCATCGACAGGATGACGATCGCGCTCATGACAGCCGAGACGCGGGTGTCGAAGATCCCCGCGGTCCCCGCCGCCGCATAGAGGACGAAGGCGAATTCGCCGCCTTGCGCGAACAGCGCGGCGCGGTGGGTGGCGGCGGCGTGATCGGACTTTGCGAGGCGTGCGATCACATAGATGCCGATCGCCTTGACGATCATGAAGGCCACGACGCCGCCCAGCACCATGATCCATTCACTGGCGACGATGCTGAGATTGAGCGACATGCCGACGCTGAGGAAGAACAGGCCGAGCAGAATACCGCGGAACGGTTCGATGTCGGCCTCGAGTTGATGCCGGAAGTTCGATTCCGAGAGCAGCACGCCGGCGAGGAAGGCGCCCATCGCCATCGACAGGCCGACGCTCTGCATGAAGACGGCGGAGCCGAGCACGACCAGAAGCGCGGCGGCGGTTAACACCTCGCGTGCGCCGGCCTTTGCGATAATGCGGAAGAACGGGTCGAGCAACCAGCGGCCCGCGGCCAGCAGCGCGGCGAGGCCGGCCAGCGCGATGGCGGCGCTCTGCCACATCGGTTTTGTCGTCGCGGCTGTCGGGGCCTCGGCGGCGCCCCAGATGGCGACCAGCGCGAGCAGCGGCACGATGGCGAGATCCTCCAGCAGCAGGATCGCGATGGCGCGCTGGCCCTCAGGCGTCGTGGTCTCTTCGTGCTCCTCCAGCAGGTGCATGATGACGGCGGTGGAGGACAGCACAAAACCCATGGCGCCGATCATGGCGACGGGGAAAGCGAGGCCGGCGGCCATGCCGACCAGCGTGAGCAGGAAGCCGCAAGTGACGACCTGCGCGGCGCCGAGGCCGAAGATCTGGCGCCGCAGCTTCCACAGTTTCGACGGGCGCATCTCCAGTCCGATGATGAACAGGAACATGACGACGCCGAGTTCGGCCGTATGCAGCAGTGTCTCGGGATCGTTGAACAGGCCAAGGCCGAACGGTCCCACGGCGAGGCCGGCGGTGAGATAGCCGAGCACGGAGCCAAGCCCCAATCGTTTGAACAATGGCACTGCGACGGTGGCTGCACCCAGCAGGACAATTGCGTGTCCCAAGCTAAAACCGGAAGCGTCCGCCATTTCACCTCTTTCGTCGATCGGCCGGATTTCTCAATCCGGCGTGCCCTGCACCTAGCTGCACGTGTTCGCGCACTATGTCGCGGGCACAGTAGATGACTTTGGCGGCTTTGTCCGATGCCGCCATGTATGCGGCAATTCAACGCGTCAGGCTCAGATCGTGTAGAGCGATGTCATGTGCTGCACGATCAAAGGGGAGCGTTTCTCATGCCTTCGATTGCACTGCCCGAATGATCGGCGCGACTTCACTGCCTAACAGTTCGATCGAACGTTTCATCGCGGCGGTTTCGAGCGAAGCAGTGCTCATCTGGAAGGTGATGCGCGAGACGTCACCGAGGGTTTCGCTCGCGTGACGCATCTTGGCAGCAACCGTCGCGGGGGCACCGACCAGGAACGCGCCTTCCGGGCCGGCCATGGCATCGAATTGCTGGCGCGACGGCGACGACCAGCCGCGTTCGCGACCGATCTTCGCCGTCAGATGCGCCCAGCCGGGGAAGAATGCATCCCTGGCTGCCGCATCGGTCTCGCCGACAAAGCCCATCGCATGCACGCCGACCTTGAGCTTGTCGGGACTGTGTCCGGCACGGCTGCCGGCCTCGCGGTAGAGATCGACCAGCGGGCGAAAGCGCGCGAACGTGCCGCCGATGATCGCGACCATCAGTGGCAGGCCCAGCGTGCCGGCGCGCGCAAAGGATTCCGGTGTGCCACCGACGCCGATCCAGACGGGCAGCCGTGGCTGATGGGGACGGGGATAGACACCCTGGCCCTTGAGTTCAGCACGAAAGCGACCTTTCCAGATCGGATGCTTGGTCTCGCCAAGCTTCAGGAACAGCGCGAGCTTCTCGGCGAACAGTTCGTCGTAGTCCTGCGGTTCCATGCCGAACAGCGGATAGGCCTCACCGAATGATCCTCGGCCGACGACGAGTTCGGCGCGGCCTTTCGAGATCAGATCGAGGGTGGCGAATTCCTGAAACACCCGCACGGGATCGGCGGCGCTCAGCACTGTCACGGCGCTTGTCAGCCGGATTTGCTGCGTGCGGGCTGCTGCTGCTGCCAGAATGACGGTGGGCGCGGAATCGAGGAACTCAGCGCGGTGGTGCTCACCGATGCCGAAGACATCGAGCCCAACCCGGTCGGCGACCTCGACCTCATCAAGGAGGTCCGCCATGCGATCGGTCGCTGAAGGCAGCTTGCCGGTCGCTGGATCGGGAAGGATGGCTGCAAAACTGTCGATGCCGATTTCCATGAGAACTCCTTGTTCAATCGTCGATCAGGTCGTGTCACAGCTAGAAACGGAAGTTCGCCATCACGCTGATCAGGGTTATGGTCTGTGCGGGTCCGGTGTCCGATATGAAACGCCCGGCTTCGAAGGCACTCAACGATGCAGACAGATTGAGTTCGGCCGTAGCCTGCCATGCTACGGACAGCTCGACCTGATGTCCGATATAGCGCGCATCGCTGCCTTTGCCGCTTCTCACGAGATTTCCGGGGACCCCGTAGATCCCGTCGGCCGTGCTCTGTCGCCAATAGGCCGCTCCGGTGAGCGCGATTGCGACATCTTTGCGCGGATAGACGGTGATCGACGGCCGGACCTGAATGAGGTTGCGCGGGCCGACCGGAGACAGAGCACCGAAATACTTGCCCCTCGGAAACAGAGGGTTGAACGTCCCGAGCTTTGAATCGTCCGGGTTGCCGTCTCCCGAAATGACATCGGACATGAACCGGAGTTCGGGTTGAAGTGGCGTCTGGAGGAAGCGATAGCCGAATTCACCACCAATACCCCATGCTTCCACGCGTTGCGTTCCGAAAGTCCCACGCTGGAGGGCGCCTTCGACATTCCAGAACCAGGCGCCGGTGTCGCCGAAGATTCGCGTTCCGACTGTATGCGCGAGTTCCCTGCCGCGGCCTTGATCGAAAACCGCATCGCGGTCCAGCAAACCCAGATAATAGACATCGACACCGACCGACTTATTCTCCCGCAGCCATTGCGTTGCATAGGCGCCCCAGACGGATTTTTGGTGCGACATGCGATCATCAAAATCGCCCGGAAAATTGTCGACGGGACGGGCGTAAAACAGCGTCATCTGGCGACCAGGTCCGGTGACGATCGCGTCGAGACCGTCAAAGGCCTGCGGGACATTGGGACCGTAGCGGGTGTCAATGAAGCGGCCAGCGCCCAGCGACATCAGCTTGCGTCCCGCCGACATCCGCAGCGTGCTGCGGTCTCCGACATTTATTTCGATCTCGCCGAACGCCTGAAGCATATCGGCGCCAGTCGTATCGACCGGACGCTCGGGCCGGCTGGTGCCGGTGATCGCCGAAAAGATGGGTTGGGTGAAAAACCGCACCTTGCCGGCGTGAAGGTCGGCATAGGGCATGAAGCGGTGCCAGATATAACTGTCATTCGGCACGGATCCCCAATTGACGTTGGTATAGCTCTCGTAGCGCGATCGGGCTTCCATGCCGGTCGCGAGATAAATCCACGCTTGCTCCTGCAACGGGATATATTTGAAGGGCTCCGTCCAATGGCCGGTTCGCTTGGATGGATCCGCGAGATAGGACCAATCCTCGCGATATCTTTCGTTCGTCAGCGTTGGCGCGCGCTCGACGTCAGTGCCGACCTGTGCCTGTACGACTGTAGTCGTCGCGACTGTTGCCGCAAGAACGAAGCTCAACTTGATCATCAGGCGTTTTCATGGACGGTGGCAGTCAGATCACCGGACAGCACAGCTCCTTCCCGCTGCACTCGGGCGTTGCTTTTGTGCTGAGGGGACGGCGAATCCGCGATGAGCGGTCGATGCTCGCACGGTCACGCCGTCCTTCGTCTCAGTTAGCTTTTCGGCACGGGCGTGTTGAGCAGTTGCTGCTCCCACACATAGGCGATGCCGCTGCCGCCGCCGTGCTGTATCATGAGCTCCGTCAATCCGGGCACCGTGTCTAGCCGGGCCCAGTCGCGCTGCCATTCAGCAGCCACCGCGAACCAGGTCATCATGTTGGCGCCGGCTCGGATCATGCGTTGGATCGCGACCTCGTGAGCCTCGACCGATATGCCGCCGGACGCGTCGGTGACGACCGTGACGTCCCAGCCCTCGCCGAGCGCCTGGATCGTGGGCATCGCGACGCAGACTTCGGTCCACAGGCCAGCGATGATCAGTTGCTTGCGGCCCGTCGCCTTCACCGCGTCGACCGCCTTTGGATCTTGCCAGGTGTTGACCCAGGTCCGGTCGATCACCTCCTGGCCGGGGAAGACATCGGTGATCTGTGGGAACAGGATGCCGCCACGTTCAGCGAGCACGCTCGTCAGGATCGTGGGGACACCGAAAATCTTGGCGGCCTTGGCCAGACCTACCGTGTTGTTGATCACCATCTGCGGTTCGTGGCTGTTCAGGTTGGCGAGCTGGAACGGCTGGTGGTCGATGAGAACGAGAACCGAGTCTTCGGGACGAAGAAGCGACGCAAGGCCATTACGAAAGGTCATGAATACATCCTCTGCTGCCGTTGTAAGTGAGGTGGGTTGGGGACATGCGCCAACGGCGACGTTGCCCGACGGAGGTATTGCCGTTCGGATCGGTAATGCGATAGTGCCCGCTCGTGCCAAGCTGTGTCGCGGAACGGGGAACGCCGAATTGGATATCGAAGAGCTCAGAACCTTTGTGGAAGTGGCCG
This sequence comes from Tardiphaga sp. GW822-FHT04G09, assembly GCF_058800725.1. Classification (NCBI taxonomy): domain Bacteria; kingdom Pseudomonadati; phylum Pseudomonadota; class Alphaproteobacteria; order Hyphomicrobiales; family Nitrobacteraceae; genus Tardiphaga; species Tardiphaga sp. GW822-FHT04G09. The sequence continues at coordinate 110,257 of NZ_JBXAMO010000007.1, forward strand.
ATGCTGGCGGCGTATCGCCCGCCGCGCGCCGGCTTGGCGTCTCCAAGTCGATTGTCAGTCGGCAGCTCGCCCGGCTCGAAGCGGAACTCGGCGTCCAGCTTCTGGCGCGCACCACGCGCGGCGCTGGTCTCACGGAAGCCGGGGTCGCATTTCGCGACCATGCAGCGCGTGCCTGCGCCGAGATCGACACGGCGAGGGACATGCTTCTGCCGGACGGCGAGCTTTGCGGTCGCCTGCGCATTGCAGCGCCGCTGACATTTGGCCCAACTCACCTGGCGCGAGTGCTCGCGGACATGGCGCGACGCCATCCGCAGCTCCACGTCCATACGTCCTACAGCGATCGCTTCGTCGATCTCATCGGAGAAGGTTTCGATTGTGCGATCCGGTTTGGCTATCTTCAGGACTCAAACCTGATTGCGCGGCACGTCGGACCCATCTATGGAAAGTTGGTCGCGAGCCCGGACTATATCAAAGCGCATGGCTCACCGGAGGCACCGGACGAACTCGTCGCCCATCAGGCTCTCATGCAGGGCACCGAAGCCTGGCAATTCATGGATGGTGACAAGACAATCACGGTGCGCCCGCAGGGGCGATTCAAGGCCGACAACGGCGCAGCTCTTGTCGCCGCAGCATTGGCAGGACTCGGTATCGCCTGGCTCCCGGATGGCATCACCGACGACTACATCGCCTCCGGCGCGCTGGTTGCGGTCATGACACGCCATCCACCACCGCCGGCAGGTGTCTATGTTATCCGGCCGCCAAGTCCGCATCCCGCGCGAAAGGTGCGGGTTCTTACCGAAATGCTGATCGCGTGTTTTGAAAAGGCTCCGCCCCCTGCGGGGGTCGGTCACTAACGCACGAACCAAACGGATGGTGCGCAGCGGCCGGCCGAGGCTCAAGTCGCGCGGTTTAAATCTCGATTTCGGTGCCGAACTCGACGACCTGTCTGGTCGGCACGCCGAAGAATGCTGCGGAGCGTTCGGCGTTACGTTGCAGGAACGCGAATACGGTTTCGCGCCACACCGCCATGCCGGCGACTTTGTCGCTGGGAATGATGGTCTCGCGGCCGATGTAGTAGGTGATGTCGGCGAGGTCGATGCCGGGCAGCTTGCCCTGTTCGCACGCCAGTCTCAGCCCGTCGGAGATCGTTGGATACTGCATGAATCCGTAATGCAGGATGACACGCGTGATCCCTTCGATGACTTCGATAGTCTCGGCGCGATCGGCTTCCGGGACGCGCGGCACTTCGGAGATCAGCACAGTCACCAGAATGACGCGCTGATGCAGAACGTGGTTGTGCTTGACGAATTGCGTGAGCGCCAGCGGCACGCCGTTGGGCATGGATGCCAGAAATACCGCGGTGCCATTGAGGCGGGCATGGCAACGACTCACAGCTGTCTCGATCAGGTCTTCCTCGGGCTGGCGCAGTTTGGCCCGGGCGCTTTCGACGAGTTTGACACCACTGCGCCATGTCAGCATCAGGAACGCCACGGCAGCCGCCAAGAATAGCGGAAACCAACCGCCCTCGAAAACCTTCGCTGAATTGGCGGCGAAGAAGATGCAATCAATGACGAAGAAGAATCCGTTCACCGATACGACGAGGATCGGCGAATAGCCCCATTGCAGTGCGACCAGTGCGGCGAGCAGCGTTGTGATCGCCATCAGCAGCGACACGGCGATGCCATAGGCGCCTGCCAGCGCGTCCGATGTGCCGAAGCTGAGAACGGCGGCCAGTGTCGCGGCCGCCAGCAGCCAGTTGACCAGCGGCACATAGATCTGGCCGATCGCGTGGCTGGTGGTGTGTCGGATCTGCATCCGCGGCAGGAAGCCGAGCTGGATCGATTGCTGCGTTAGCGAGAACACACCGGAGATGATGGCCTGCGAGGCGATCACCGTCGCGACAGTGGCAAAGGCCACCAGCGGATAGTGCAGCCAATCAGGCGCCAGTTGATAGAACGGGTTGTCGACGGCGGTGGGGTCGGCGATCAGCAGTCCCGCCTGGCCGAAATAGTTCAGCACCAGCGCCGGCAGGGCGATGGCAAACCACGCAAGCCGGATGGGATTCCGTCCGAAATGGCCCATGTCGGCATACATCGCTTCGCCGCCGGTCACGGCAAGGAAGGCTGCGCCGAGAATTGCAAAGCTGATGTGGAAGTCCCGATGGATCAGGAATTCGAAGGCATAGAGGGGACTGACGGCAGCGAGCACGCCGGGCGATTGCACGATGCCGTGGATGCCGAGCAGCGCGAGCACGGCAAACCAGCCCAGCATCACCGGCCCGAAGATGCCGCCGATGAAACCGGTGCCCTTGCTCTGCATCAGAAACAGCCCGATCAGAATGATGACCGTGAGCGGGACCACCAACGGCGCCAGCGATGGCGCATCGACCTTCAGGCCTTCAATGGCTGACAGAACCGAGATCGCCGGCGTGATGGCGCCGTCACCGTAGAGCAGGGCGGCGCCGACGAGACCGACGACCAGCAGATGTACGCGCCATGTGCCGGGCTCCGCGTTGCGCGCGTGGAGCAGTGCCAGCAGCGCGACGATGCCGCCTTCGCCACGATTGTCCGCGCGCAGAATCAGCAGCGCGTATTTCAGGGAGATAATGAGGATCAAGGCCCAAAGGATCAGCGACACCACGCCGAGCGTTGCTTCGGGCGTAAGAGGCCCGCCATGGGCCGCTGCCTTCACGGCTTCCTTGAGTGCATAAAGGGGGCTGGTGCCGATATCGCCATAGACGACGCCGAGCGCGCCGATCGTTGCCGTGACAGGAAGTCCGCCAGAGTGGCCCGGGGATGTGGCTGGAATGGCGGTCACTGGCAGCCCTCACAGGACTCGCGCCTCGCAATAGCGCTTGTCCGCCAGTCTGCGACGTTGCGTCGCGAATTACCATGAAATTAGTTGAAGCTGGTGTCGCGAGAATTTCACTTAACTATGTGTCGCGCGCGTGGGGGAGTGTAGTTCGATTGTCCGGATTCAATATCCATACCCGCCCCCGGCTCACCGGGGCGCGGTATCCTTTGCCGCTTAGCGACGCTCAGTGGTTACCAGGCGGGCTTCCCGGACGGTGATCGTCTTGCTGGCTGCGTTACGCAGGCAGGAGGCCTCGAAGTTCGGCCAGGCCTGCTCGGAGCAGTTGCGACCTGCCGTGTGGATGTCCAGGCGGTCGGCCTTGGCGAGGGCCACCGGCACCGACGCCTCGACCTTCGGGGCGAAGCCCGGCAGAACGGTGAGGGCGGCTGCGATGAAAGCTGCGACGGCAACTGCTGAGAGAGTCTTGATCATGACGGTCCCCTGTCATTCGGGCCGTTTTGGCCCGGTTTGTTTGTCGCTTCCTGTGCTTGCCTGATTAATCAGACCCGGTTTCAAGAAGTTGTCGTGTCCGGGCAAAGTGGTTTCATCCGGCCCGGCTTGTGTGTCGTCCGTACGCGCCTGACGACACATGAGGCCGGAAAGCCCAATGTTTTCAGTATCGTCGCTGCGTACCCAGTAGACGCGCTGACTGGCCTTCCGGTTCGAGGCAGCAGCAAAAATAAACATCAGCCATTCGACCCCGGTGGATGGAACCAAGTCGGCTTGCAGCTCGAACGGGGGCGGGGTAGGAGGGGGAATGCCCCGTATCGCGCTTTATCCCGGTTCATTCGATCCCGTCACCAATGGCCATCTCGATGTGGTCCGCCATGCCGTGGGCCTGTGCGACAAGCTCGTGGTCGCGATAGGCGTCCACCCTGGCAAGAAGCCTCTGTTCTCCACGGACGAGCGGCTGGAGATGGTGAAGCAGGTGTTCGGACCGCTGGCCTCAGCCGCCGGCTGCGAATTTGACTGCACGACCTATGACAATCTGACCACCACACTGGCGCAGCAGCTCGGTGCGACCATCATGATCCGCGGGCTGCGCGACGGCACCGATCTCGATTACGAGATGCAGATCGTCGGCATGAACGAGACCATGGCGCCGGATGTGCAGACGGTATTTCTTCCGGCCTCAGTCAGTGTCCGCCCGATCACCGCCACACTGGTCCGGCAAATCGCCGCGATGGGCGGCGACGTTTCGGCTTTCGTTCCGGACGCGGTCGCCGAGAGCCTCAAGTCCAAATTCGCCGGTTGACCGGCTTTCTCTGATCCGGAGTTTCCATGATCCGTATAGTCGCACTTGCTGCCGCGCTGATGTTCGCGGCTCCCGCTTTCGCGCAGGCTCCGGCAGCACTTCCGGCTGGCGTCGACAAGGCCAATTCGGTTGTGATCGACACGACAAAGGGTCGGATCATTATCAAGCTGCGCACCGATATCGCCCCGCAGCACGCAGAGCGCATCAAGCTGCTCGCCCGCGAGGGCTACTATAACAACGTGCCGTTCCACCGCGTGATGGATGGCTTCATGGCGCAGACCGGCGACGGCAAGAACTTCAACGGTACCGGCGGGTCGAAGTATCCGAACCTGCAGGCCGAATTCTCGCAGGTGCCGTTCAAGCGTGGCGTGGTCGGTATGGCGCGCGCCGGCGATCCGAACTCGGCCAATTCACAGTTCTTCATCATGTTCGCTGAAGGCTCGTCCCTGAACGGCAAGTACACCGTGGTTGGCGATGTCGTCGCCGGCATGGACGTTGTGGACAAGCTGAAGAAGGCGCCTCCCGGTTCGGCCAGTGGCGCCGTGACCGACCCTGACAAGATGGTCAAGGTCCAGGTCGCTTCTGACATCAAGTAAACACCATGATGCCGCGATGCAGGGTCATTGCTCTGCTCGCGGTATCATTGCTGTCCGGAGTCCTTCAGGCGCATCCGGCGTCGGCTCAATTTGACGCTGTCAGCACCCTGGAGGGCATGTTCGGAAAGCTGAAAGCATGCTGGCAACCGCCGGCATTGCCGAGAGGCCATCCGGGCATGGAAATCACGGTGCTGTTCAGCCTGACGCGCTCCGGTGAACTTCTCGGAAAGCCGAGAATTACCTTCGAGACGCCGGGGGCCTCCGAGGCCGACAGCGTTGCCTATCGAACGGCTGTGATGGAGACATTGCAACATTGCACGCCGATGCCATTTACCGGGGGCCTGGGCGACGCGGTCGCTGGACGCCCCTTCCGACTGCGGTTTGACGACCGCCGAAACCAACCCAAACCAGTAGAGAGACGAGCATGGCTGTTACCGAGAATACTTTGATCCTTGAAACCACCCAGGGTCCCGTCACCATCGAGATGCGCCCGGATCTGGCCCCGGGCCATGTCGCCCGTATCAAGGAACTGGTGCGCGAAGGCTTCTACGACGGTATCGTGTTCCATCGCGTCATCGACGGCTTCATGGCGCAGACCGGCTGTCCGCAGGGCACCGGCACCGGCGGCTCGGGCAAGAAGCTGAAGGCGGAATTCAACAACGAACCGCACGTGCGCGGCACGCTGTCGATGGCTCGCGCAGCCAGCCCGGATTCCGGCGACAGCCAGTTCTTCATCTGCTTCGACGACGCGTCCTTCCTCAACAAACAGTACACTGTCTGGGGCAAGGTCACCGAGGGCATGGAGAACGTCGACAAGATCAAGCGTGGCGAGCCGGTGCAGAACCCGGACAAGATCGTCAAGGCGCATATGGCTGCCGACGCGGCTGCCTGACATCAGCTGTCATCTCCGGGGTAACCCGGGTGTCCGTTTCACGAATTGATGGATTGCCGGGCTATGCCCGGCAATGCCATTTAGAGCAATGCGTACCGATATCTTCGACTTCGAACTTCCTGCCGAGAACATCGCATTGCGGCCCGCCAGCCCGCGGGATGCTGCGCGGTTGCTTGTGGTTCAGCCGGGTCTAGATGTGCAGGACCACGTCGTCGCCGATCTACCGAACTGGCTGAAGCCCGGCGATCAGCTTGTGGTCAACGATACCAGGGTCATCTCGGCGCAACTCGCCGGCCGTCGTATTGGCCGCGAGACCGAACCGAAGATCGATGCGACGCTGATCAAGCGCCTCGATGGTTCGCGCTGGCAAGCTCTGGTCAGGCCCGCCAGGAAGCTCGCCGAGGGCGATATGGTTCGCTTCGGCAATGAGGGCCGCGTCTGTCTGCTCGGCCATCTCGATGCTGTCGTCGAACACAAGGGTGAGGCGGGCGAGATTACGCTGTCATTTTCGTTTCATGGCCCGGCGCTGGATCAGGCCATCGCCGAACTGGGTGCGCCGCCGCTGCCGCCTTATATCGCTGGAAAGCGCGCGCCGGACGAGCGTGACGTTGCCGACTATCAAACCATGTTTGCCGCTAATGACGGGGCCGTTGCCGCGCCCACTGCGGGATTGCACTTCACGCCGGCGCTGGAAGCCGCCCTGAAGGCGCGCGGTGTCGGCCTGCATCGCATCACGCTGCATGTGGGGGCCGGGACGTTCCTGCCGGTGAAGGTCGACGACACCGCCGAGCACAAGATGCATTCCGAATGGGGCACGATCTCGCGCGCAACGGCGGATGCGCTGAACGCCGCGCATGCGGCTGGCGGACGCGTCGTTGCCGTCGGCACGACCTCGATGCGTCTGCTAGAAAGCGCGACGTCTGAGGACGGCATTATTCATCCGTTCGCCGACGAGACCGCGATCTTCATCACGCCGGGCTATCGTTTCCGCGCCGTCGACATCATGCTCACCAATTTCCATCTGCCGCGTTCGACGCTGTTCATGCTGGTCTCGGCCTTTGCCGGCATGGATACGATGAAGCAGGCCTATGCCCATGCCATCGCGACCGGCTATCGTTTCTATTCATACGGCGACGCCAGTCTGCTGTTTCGGGACACACGCAATCAATGACCGTCGCCAATCACTTCGAACTGCTGCGCACTGATGGCACGGCACGCGGGGGCCTGCTGACGACGCCGCATGGCGTGGTTCGCACGCCGGCCTTCATGCCGGTGGGAACGCTTGGCGCGATGAAGAGCCTGCACTGGCGCGATGTGCGCGATGCCGGTGCCGATATCGTGCTCGGCAATACCTATCATCTGATGCTGCGTCCCGGCGCCGAACGCGTCGCGTCGTTCGGCGGCCTGCAAAAATTCACCACCTGGAACGGGCCGATGCTGACCGACTCCGGCGGCTTCCAGGTGATGTCACTGGCGCAGCTGCGCAAGGTGACCGAGCAGGGCGTCACGTTCCGCTCGCATATCGACGGCGCCAAGTTCGAATTGACGCCAGAACGGGCCATCGAGATCCAGCGGCTGCTGAATTCTGACATCGCGATGCAGCTCGACGAATGCGTGCGGTTGCCAGCGGAGCATGCTGATATCGACCGCGCCATGCAGCTGTCGCTGCGCTGGGCCGAACGCTCTAAGCGCGCCTTCGAGACGGCGCCTGACGGCTATATGCTGTTCGGCATCGCGCAGGGCGGCGATGTGCCCGCACTGCGTCGCGCCAGCGCGCATGGCCTCATCGACATCGGCTTCCACGGCTATGCGATCGGTGGTCTCGCGGTCGGCGAGCCGCAGGCAGTGATGCTGGCAATGATCGAGGAGGTGGTTCCGATCCTTCCCTCGGACCGGCCGCGTTATCTGATGGGCGTCGGCACGCCGGACGACATGCTGGAAGCGGTGGCGCGCGGTGTCGACATGTTCGACTGCGTGATGCCGACACGGAACGGTCGTCACGGCATGGCCTTCACACGCTATGGCCAGATCAATATGCGCAATGCACGGCACCTGGACGATCCGCGGCCGTTGGATGAAGAGAGCGCCTGGCCGGCCGCGCGCGACTATTCGCGCGCCTATCTGCATCACCTCGTGCGATCAGGCGAAACCCTGGGCGCGATGCTGCTGTCGGAAATCAACATCGCCTATTACCAGAGCCTGATGCAGGGTATCCGCACAGCCATCGAGGCCGGAACGTTCGAAGAATTTCGGGCGCATACGCGTGAGTGCTGGGCACGCGGTGACATTCCGCCGCGGTAACCGCGCGTCGCGTGTGGAGAAAACACTAACCTGTCCATCAACCTGTCAAAAACCGGTCTTTCAGGCGTTTCATAAACCGCCCCTTTGACAAATTCTGGCGGTTTGCAGGTTCATCGATCGCTTGTCTCGCGGTAACCGGCCGCAAGCATTTCCATGGCTTTGTATTGCCGGAAAAACCTGCGGCTGGGACGGGCTGGGAATCCTGCCCACCGCTCTCCTGCGGGCACGTCGCGCGTGACGCCGCTTGCACCGGCTATCTGTGCGCCGTTGCCAATCGTCAGATGAGGAGCAATTCCAGTCTGGCCGCCTATTGCAACAAACTCCCGAGAGTTGCGGACCCGGCAATTCCGACTTGCGCGGCGATGAGGCAGTGCCTGCCAATCGTCACGTTATGGGCGACTTGTACGAGGTTATCGAGTTTCGTTCCTTCGCCGATAAACGTGTTACGGGTTGACCCGCGATCGATGGTCGTGTTTGCGCCTATTTCGACGCAGTCCTCAATAATGACGCCTCCGACCTGGAGAATTTTTATATGTCCGCCTTTATCGGGCACGAATCCGAAGCCGTCCTGCCCGATTGATACGCCTGGGTGGACAATGACGTGATTGCCAACAGTAGCGTGCGCAATGATAGCGCCGGCGCCGACTGAGCTATGGCTTCCGATGGTTACGTCTGGACCGATCACGACGTTTGACCCGATATAAGTGCGTTCACCGATCTTGGCCCGGGGACCGATCACTGCGCCGGGATCGATGGTAACCCCGCAATCGATGATGGCCGAAGCATGAACCGTGGCGTTTGGCGAAATGCCGACGGTCTCGAAAAGTGACCCCGGGATAGCCGCCCCGGGATAGAGCAAGGCGAGGATCCTTGAGTAAATCAAATACGGCTGAGGTGTGACAAAAGAGTAGGTCTCCTCTGGAACGGATGCGCTGAAGCGCGGGGAGACGAGACAAGCGCCCGCATTCGTCTGCCTCAAGGCCTCAAGATACCTGTGATTGTCCATATAGCTTAGCTCGCCGCGGCGCGCTGTCTCTAGCGCTGCTCCAGCCGAAATGAGGAAATCCTTTGTAACAAAAAGCAAGCCCGCGATGCCCGCGACCTCACTTGCGGTGATCGTACGCTTAGGCACGAAGAAGGGAATTTGACCGGTCATGACCGACTCCAGTGCGGGTATCCCCTCGACCCGAGAGACGGCTTCTCCGCTGTAGACCCGATAGCTGGTTACCACGGCTTGGGAACGTCAGAAATGGCGAAGGTGTGACTGCGGCGTGGTCGTTACTTGGTGCACGCGTGACGGTGCAAATCGTTTGCGCAGATCGCTGACCTAGACGCGTGCCGATGCTGCGCCGAAGCGGACGCCGGTCGAGACGATATGCTGAGCCTCGGCGCGAGCGGCTGCTTTTGTTTGGAGCGTCAATGACGCATGGGCGAAACTGGCAGCGTTCGCCTTACTGGGCGTTTTGGTTGTGCCATTCGCGTCGAAAACAGCCCTCAACGGGCAAGCAGAGGCGCGGAGAATGTAATAGTTCCGCGAACAGTGCTAGTTGTTGCAGGCGATCCGGCGAAAGGCGTGCTCGGTCACGAAGCCATAACCGCAGGTGTCGCAGGTCCACAGATAGCTGACGACATCGTCGGTGAGAAAGGCCGACGCTTCGGCTGCAATCATCGAGTCCGCACAAACGGGACAGGTCGGAAGATCGCTGCCGCGCGGCGCGGGATGGGACGTTTTGGTCGTACGGACTTCAGCTGATGCTGACATCGTGACCTCCTTCGTCGTCTCATCGGACATGACACGATCCTAATCCGATTTGTTTGACCGTGTCGCAACACAAATGCGTTGCTTTGAAGTTTTTTAAGTCGCGCTTGTTTGTGCCGCAGCGCGGTCACCTTTGTGCGATGCCACGTGCGTCACAAAGAATGCGCCTGTTACGATGAATGACATTTGTAAAATTTGCCGACATTACCGGCCGTGCGGCAGAGGTGTGTAGCTGCCACATCGCGCCCTTGGGGCGGACGCATCTTCGGCGACACCGTGGAAGCGATTGTGCAGCCGCTCAGCCGGCGCTATCTCTCGATGGAAACGTTGGAAGGAATCTGACCCCGATGGCACAGCCCCCGCGACGCCCGCGCACGCTCCAAGATGCCCGTACCGAGGCGGAGGCAGCGTTCAAGAAGACAACCACGAAGCCGGTCGAGGCGCCGGTCGCCAAGGCCGCCGTTCCCGGCGTGCGCGAGCTGGTGTCGCTGCGGATCGATCAGGACGTGCTGGAATATTTCCAGCAGGACGGGCCGGGCTGGCAGGACCGCATGAATGACGCGCTGCGCAAGGCGGCCGGCAAGTAGCCGGCCGCTTCACAGATCGCGGGCCTAGCGGTTAAGGAAGCCGCCGACAACGCCGCCGATGAAGCGGCCGGGACCGGCGGGATCGATGGCCGGGGCGGGGGCGGGCGCGGCCTGGCGCCGGACCACGGGCGCTTCCTCATAGGTCTGCTGTTGCACCTGGCGGCGCACCGGCTGCACCGGCTTCGGTGCAAGCGCCGGTTCCTCGACCAGGGTCACGGCCTCGGTGAGCAGCGCGGCGTGCTGCACCTTGTTGAGATAGCCCGATGTCGGGTAACCGCGGGCGGCTTGCCAGCGCGTGATCACGGCCCGGGTCGTCGCATCGAAGCTGCCGGTGGGCTTGTTGTCGAAGCCAAGGCCGTTGAGGCGGCGCTGCACGTCGCGGCGCTTGACCTTGTCGAGGCCGATCTTGTCCTCGGTGAGCTGATTGGCTTCCGCGGTAAACACGGCCTTGTCGACGCCCGGAGCGGCGTTACGCGGCGCCGTCGCGGCTTCCTGCAGCGCGGCGATACGGGCAAGAGCGAGCGGCTTGAACTGGCCGTTCGGATACATGGAGATGTAAGCGTTCAACTCCTCCGGCCGGTTCGAGTCCTTGATCGAGCGCCAGAACTCAAGCTCCACGTCGGAGCCGGCGGTGGCGGCCGCGGGCATGGTGGCCGCGGCGACCGCGACCTGCGCCTGCACGTCCGGGTTGAGATAGACCGCACCGATGAGGTTGGTGTGGCCCCAGGGCAGCTGACCCTTGTTGGTTTCTTCCTGTACCTGCGCGCGCACCTTGGTCATGGCCTGCTGGATCTCGGCGCCGGGCGTGGTGATGTTGTTGAGCAGCGCGCGGGTGAATGGGCTGTTGCTTCCGCTCTTGCCGTCCAGGGCGGTCTGGCCGGGGCTCGTGGCGAATGCGATCAGCGTGCCTTCGCCGGATTTCATCTCCGCAAGGCCGGACGATACCGCGACGCTGCGCGTGGCAGATCCGCTGGAGCGGATCTTGGCGGCAAACGGATTGTCGCGGCAGGCGTCGAGGAACACGAGCTTCACCTTGGCGTCGCCCATGGTCTGGTCGAGCGTGGTCTCGACATTGATCGCAGCGCCGAGCTTGACGTCCATCTCCGACTTCAGATTGGCATCGATCGGCAGAAGGTAGTTGATGTTGTTCACCGAGATGCCGTGGCCGGCATAGAAAAACACCGCGACATCGGCGCCCTGCGCCTTGCGGCCGAAGTCGAGCAGCTTTTCGGTCATGCCGTCGCGCGTCAGGTTCGATCCTTCGATGACGTCGAAGCCGACATTGCGCAGCGCGCTCGCCATGGCCTTCGCGTCGATCGGGGGGTTCGGCAGCGTGTCGACATTCTTGTAGTTGCCATTGCCGACGACAAAAGCGACTCGCTTGTCGGCGAGCGCCGCATCAGCGCTGAACAGGACGGACAGTGCAGACAGAGCAAAAGCGAAATGGCGCACGATACGATCTCCCCCACGAATCCGGTCATTCGACCATCGGCATGGCGAGAAATTATCAACTGCGGGCGCTCGCCAAAATGTCTGGACGCGCACTTGGCGAATAAAATCGAAAAAGTGGAACCTGATGCGTCAGGCTGTCGCACGCCTCGGCGGTCGATCGGTGCTGAGCAGGTTCAGCGTGTTTCCGGCGAGAATGAGAGCTGCACCGAGCAGCGTGAATATGTCGAGCTGTTCAGAATATAGTAACCATCCGATAGTGGCGCTGAGCGGCACGCGCAGGAAGTCCATCGGTACGACCACCGTCGCATCGGCATAGAGCATCGCGCGCGCCATGCAGAAGTGCGAGAACGTGCCGCAGAAGGCGACCACGATCAGCCAGCCCCAGACATAGGCCGATGGCCACTGCCAGGAATAGAGGGCGGGGACAACGCCGGCGACCGACTGCACCACGATCATCCAGAAGATGATCTTCAGCGCACTGTCGGTCCGCGTCAGCGACTTGATCAATGTGATCGATATGCCGAAGCCGAACGCAGCGGCCAGCGCGATCAGCTGGCCGGGATTGACGACCCCCGTGGTCGGGCGAACGATGACGATCACGCCGATCAGGCCGAGCACGATGGCGACGATCTTCCAGAGCGTCATGCGCTCGCCGAGAAAGAACGCCGCCATGATCGCGATCCAGATCGGCATGGTAAACTCGATCGAGACGAGTTGGCTCAGGGGAATGAGTGTAAGTGCGTAGAACCAGCCGAGCTGCGCGCCATAATGCACGAGGTTGCGCGATACATGCGCCAGCGGCCGCGTGGTCTTCATGGCGCGAAAACCGCCATTGAAATACAGGATCGGCAACAGCATGACGAAGCCGAAGACGGATCGGATCTCCATCACCTGAAAGACGTTGAGTTCGCGCAGCGTCTCGCGACCGCCTATGGCGACGAACAGCATCAGAAGCAGCCAGCCGGACATCCACAGCGCGGCGCGGGCCTTCGAAGGGGGGCGATCCATAATCCCGGAGAACCAGTTTTCTTGCGCTGCGACGATTCAGGCAGCGATGTCAGCCTTACAGACAGGCTCTATCGGCGACATCGCCGGGCTTTGCAACGGACGAATCCGGTGGGGCTGCGTTGCGGCGGGTGGTACCGGACGCTCTTTGGCAGAGGGCATAGAGGCAAAACAAAACCCCGGCTGTTTGAAACAACCGGGGTTCGAATTCCAGGCGTGCGGAACGATTAGCTGCGGCTGAGCGAAATGCTGGCGCCCCTGAACTGGCCTTCGGAAGTGATCGAGACCTGCTGCTTGTTGCCGGTCGTCGTCAGGATCAGCTTCGCGCTGAAGGCCGGCGAGGAAACATCAACGTTGAACCTGCCGGCGCTGGCCCGGCCCTCGAGGGAACCTGTCACGCCGCGGGTGGTTTCCGCCCAGTTGCCCGAGAGCTCGCCGCCTCTGGATTTCACATCGCTCTTCAGCTCGAACTTGTAGCTGTCGCTGGCGCAGAGCAGGGACTGGTTCAGCCCCGTGCCGTCGCCGCTCACGGCATAGGTCGCCTTGCAGCGAATGCGCTCCTTGGAGCCGTCCTCGAGCGAGATCGTCCCGTTGCCCGACCACACACCGGCCATACCGGCAAACGGCGCTGACTGGGCATAGGCCGCCGCGGACGTCAGACCGAGCGCCGCGCAGAGCACCGCGGTCCGAACGAGCGAACGCGGGGAGATCGAGGTAGGCTTCATGGGGGCATTCCTGGTTGGGGATTACTGACGCGAAGCTTCCCACCGACCGCTGCAGGGGACGCCGCCCGAGGCGCCGTTCCACTTGCCCGATCCGGTGTTGCCGGACAACTGGCCATTGGCGAAAGCGGGTCCGATCGATACGCGCACGGTGCCTTCGCGGCCAACCTTGCCGTTGACGTCGGCGCCGGGCGCAGTGATGCGGCCTTCGGTGACGGTCAGCGGATAGCGGGCCGTCGGCTCGCAGCTGCCGGTCTTGGTAACAATGGTCACGTTCCAGAGCCCGTCATAGGCATTGTCGGCTGCGAACGAAGGGGCCGAAATCAACGCCGTGCTGGCAATCAGCGAAGCGCACAAGGCGGAACGGATGCGGTCAAAACGCATTAAATCAAATCCTCAATGTTGTGATGGCCACCTTATTGGGAAGTAATGTGTCCAAAATTTGCTGCGTTGCCGCATAGGCCCAAAACAACTCAGGGAACGCAAGCCGCGACGGGCAAATTGGTTCCCTTTATCGACAGATTTGGTTGATTTGGGTGGGTTCGGGGCCTTTTTAACCAGTTTTGGAGACTTCTAGGCCAGTTTTGGCGCGTTGGTGGCGAACTGCTCGTCCTGGTAAGTCGCGGGCAAGCGCTTGTGGACGATCGCGAAGTCCACGACTTCGCCGAGCAGCTTGAGGCCCAGCGGCGCCAACGCGCGCTCCCAAAGTTCGCGGGCGGTTTCGCCTTTTTTCACGAAGCACCATTCCTGCGCGGCGATGGCGCCACCGTCCATGACATCGGCAAGGTGATAGATGGTGCCGCCGGCGATCGGATCGCCTTCCTTGACGGTCCATTCCACCGCAGCGATGCCACGGTGACGGGGCAACAGTGACGGATGGTAGCCAATACCGCCAAGGCTGGCGGCGGCGAGCGCATCCTTGCCAATGCGGGCGTGGCTGTGGGCGGTGATGATCAGCTCAGTGCCCTCGGCGATCTCGGAGGCCACGACGAGCTTCGGATTGGCCTGCACTTTCACCGGGATGCCGGCGGCCTTGGCGGCTGCGGCCAGACGGTCCTCAGCATCCGCAACCACCACGGACACGATCTCGACATCGTGGGTCCGAAGCATATCGAGGGTCGTGACGCCGAAGTGTTTGGAGCCGACGAGGGTAATCCGCATGTTCGATTGTCCGGTGTTCAGAGGCTGAAGATGTCGTGAAAACCGGAAGCTCCGGCGTGGTTCATTGCGGTGATGGTGGGCGGGGAGGGGATCGAACCCTCGACCAGTCGATTAAAAGTCGAATGCTCTACCACTGAGCTACCCGCCCTAAAGTGCCGTATTGACGAAGCTAATCGGAAGAAACCGAGCCTTGCGGGGCGCGGTGAGGTCGGTCAGCCGCGGCCGCGATGGCGCCCGCAATGCAGCGTATCGCGTGACCGGCTGTGTAAAAGGCGGGTCCGCCGGGGTCAAGGGCGGGGCTCGATGTTATGGACATGAACTGCGCCCCATCGGTGCGGTTCAGCTCGCTTTGCGTTGGGCCTCGGGATGGGACACGTCGATCGGCGGCATCGCCACCGGGCGAAGCCCGATCAGCTCGGCCGTGCGCACCGTCGTGTTGCGCCACCACTGGAAGTCATTGGCGCGCGAATTCTCCAGGATGGCGATCATCACCGCCGACAGGAACGGCAGGCTCTGCAGCACCAGCACGCCGGCGAAGATGTAGATCTCGGTGACCTGCTTGGAGTTGTTGGAGAACACCAGCACGCCGCAGCTGATCAGCAGCAGCACGCCGATCACGGCTTCCCAGAACGCCTGGAATTCGATCGACATGCTCGACTTGCCGCCCTTCGACGTCACGGTGAAGGGCAGATGATCCTTGATCAGGCCGTCGGCAACGGCGCGCGACACGGTCCATTGCACCGACATGGCGGTGATCATGGCGCCCAGCATCTGCCACAGGCCGATCTTCACGCGCAGCCGGTACAAGACGATGAAATGCGCCAGCGAAATCACGAAGGAGGCGATGATCGGCAGCGTCAGGATCTTGTCGGGGATGGCGATATTCGCGAAGGCGATGATCGGCACCCAGATGATGTTCAGGATTGCCACCACGACGCCGAGGCTTTCGGCGCCGAGCCAGTTCAACCAGCCTATGCCGAATTCGCGCTTCTGGTCCTGCGTCATGCGGCTCGCACCGGGCAGGAAGCGACGCCAGTGCTTCTTGATGATCTGGAAGCCGCCATAGGCCCAGCGATGGCGCTGCTTCTTGAACGCCTCATAGGTGTCCGGCAGCACGCCGTAACCGTAGCGTTCCTTGGTGTAATGCGTCAGCCAGCCATGCTGCATGATGGCGAGACCGAGATCGCTGTCCTCGCAGATCGTGTCGCCGGCCCAGCCGCCCGCCATGTCCATCGCCGAACGACGAATGAGGCACATGGTGCCGTGAACGATGATGGAGTTGGTCTCGTTGCGCTGGACCATGCCGATATCGAAGAACCCGGCATATTCGCCGTTCATGATGTAGTGCATCAGCGAACGGTCGCCGTCGCGGTGGTCTTGCGGCGCCTGCACGAGACCGACGCGCGGATCGTTAAAGGCAGGGACGAGATCCTTCAGCCAGTTCGGCTCCACCACATAGTCGGCGTCGATGATGCCGATGACCTCGGCATCTGCTGCCGTGCGATCCATGGCGATGCGCAGGGCGCCGGCCTTGAAGCCTTCGACCTTCTCCGCATTGATGAAGATGAAGCGTTCGCCGAGCATGCGGCAATGATCCTGGATCGGCTGCCAATAGGCCGGATCCGGCGTGTTGTTGATGATCACCACGCATTCGAAATTCGGATAGTCGAGCCGGGCGACCGCGTCCAGCGTCAGCTTCAGCATGTCCGGCTGTTCGCGATAGGCCGGAATGTGGATCGATACCTTCGGGTATTTCTGCTCGGCGTCCGCAGCGGCACGTAGCCTTTCGCTGCGTTCGGCCGTCAGCAGCCGCAATGGCTTCTGGCCGAAGGCGATGGCCGCAATCTCTTCGATCCGCGCCAGGGCGATCAGGATCAGCGGGATCAGCAGGATGCAGCCGAGAGTAAGGGCGAAGGCCGATCCCCAGACGAAATAGTGGGTCTGCTGATAGGCAAAGATGGTTGCGGCCCAGGCGCCAACGGCGTTGGCTGCGGTCGAGAGCACGAGAGTCTGGATCGCCGTAGCGCCAACGATCTGCAGGATCGGCAGCGACAGCAGGATGCCGACCAGGAGCGCAATGCCGGCGTTCTTCCAGTGGTCGGGGTTCACGACCGGACCGGTCCAGGGGAATTTCGGCTCGCGGTCGGCGTTGAGCACGCCCCAATAAGGACCGACGCCGCCTTCGAAAAATTTCCAGGGCTGATCGATGGCTTCGACGATGTTGTAGTCCATGCCGATCGCTTCGGCGCGGGTCACAAAATTGCGCAGCACGACGGCCTGCTTGAATGGGCCGGGAATGGCATTGCGCAGATTATAGCCCTCGCTCGGCCAGCCGAATTCGGCGATCACGATGCGCTTGCCGGGAAAGGTCTCGCGCAGCACGCCATAGAGATGCACGGCCTGGTCGACGGCCTGCGTGTCGGTGAAGTTTTCCCAATAGGGCAGGATGTGCGCGGCGATGAAGTCCACCGACGAGGCGAGCTGCGGATTGTCGCGCCAGATGTTCCAGATTTCACCGGTCGTGACGGGAACGGTGACCTGGCGCTTCACCCGGCGGATATATTCGACGAGGTCCTCGAGCTTGAGTTCATCGCGATACAGCGTTTCGTTGCCGACCACGATGCCGATGACGTTCGGATTCTTCTTCGCCAGTTCGACGGCTGAGGCGATCTCGCGCTCGTTGCGATCGGCGTTCTTGTCGATCCAGGCGCCGACGGTGACCTTGAGGCCGAACTCGTTGGCGATGGCGGGCACCATTTCGACGCCGCCGGTCGACGAATACAGACGGATCGCGCGCGTGATCGTCGACAGTTTCTTGAGGTCGGCGCGAATCTTCTCGACGGTCGGAATGTTGTCCACGTCGGGATGCGCCGTGCCCTCGAACGGCGCATAGGAGAGGCTGGGAATCATACCCTTGAAATCGGGAGCTTCCTGCTTCTCGCGCAATACGCCCCACAGGGCGGCATGAACGGCGGTCACAAACAATAAGACGGCGACGACAGCGCGCATCGCAACTGAACCATAACGGGGCGAGCGTGGCCGGGAAGCGGACCCGTCCCCGAGGTCCGACCAGTACAACGGTAACGGAGACTATATCCGCCACACAAATTAACAACTCAACCGCTGCCGTGGCGTTTTGAGGGCGGCAGCATAATCAAAGCCCGATTATGCGCCGGAGGCTGAACGCCGCCTGAACAGGGCGCGCCGGATTACTTCGGCGCTTCTGCAGGCGGTTTGGCGTCCGGCTGCGGAGCGGCTGCCGGCGTCGCTGCACCGCCACCGGCAGGCGCGGGCGTTGCCGGCTGGCTCAGGGCGGCAGGCTGCGGCTGCGCATTCGGATTGATCCAGCAGCCATGGACGCGGCTGTTGAGACTGTCCGCAATTTTCGGATCGATCAGCGGGCCGAATTTGACCAGGCAGCGAAACGTCGCCTGCACATGACCGCCGGGGCAGCCGAATCGGTCGTAGAGATCGAGGTGACGGAACGCGGTGTCGAGATCGTCACGCCACATCAGCACCACGACGCGACGGCCAAGCCAGACGCATTCAGGGTTGCCGGCAGGACCATTGATCGCCTGAGTCGCCTCGACGAATTCGTCGGACTTCTTCTGGCTTTCACGGGCAACGTCGGCTGGCGTCACGGGCGCATTTGCCGCAGGCTTCTGATCCTGTGCCCGAACCGGGCCGCTCTGGGCCAACGCGCAGCCAACACCCAGCAGCAGAGCAAGGCCTGGAACGGCGAGACAACGCAGAACCGCAGATTGGAACCCGAACACCAGTCGACGCATAAAGTCCCCGATAAGTTGGCTGCCAGGCAGTTCTGACGCCCTCGCCAGATGCCGTTCAAATGGGCCCCCAATACGGCGGCGACCACGGCTGAATCCCATGACGGACATTTTTGATTTTGTCCAGCAACGCCGGAAGTTTGTCTGATTTTCGTGGCGGGTCGGGCCGACAAGTCCGTGATTGCCGGCATGATGCACTTGGCAGATTGGCGATGACCGGCTAATCGACGGACGACTTTGGAGGACGGAACCAATTTCCACCCGCACGCCGCTGGCGCTTCTCATCCTTTCCCTTAGTACGATCGCAGCGGTTTGGTGGTGGCTGGCCACGCCCGTTATGCTTGTGCGTGCGCCGATCGATCCTGCCGACAAGCTGGAATGCGTCTCCTATGCGCCGTTCCGCGGTGAGCAAACGCCGCTGAGTTCGACAGCCATCATTCCCGCCAGCCAAATTGCCCAGGACATGGCGCAGCTGGCGCAGATCACCAAATGCGTGCGGACCTATTCCATCGATAATGGCCTTGATCAGGTGCCGGAACTGGCCGGCAAGGTCGGACTGAAGGTCATTCAGGGCGTCTGGCTCGGGAGCAACCGGCTCAAGAACCTGGCGCAGATCGCCGGCGTCGTGGATCTCACCAAGCGCTTTCCGAACGTGATCAGCAGCGTGGTCGTGGGCAACGAGGTGCTGTTGCGCGGCGAGATGACGGCTGCTGATCTCGTCGGCATCATCCGCTCGGTGAAGGCGCAGGTCGGCAAGATCCCGGTGACCTATGCCGATGTCTGGGAGTTCTGGCTGAAGAATCGCGAGATCTATGACGCGGTCGATTTCGTCACGATCCACATCCTGCCCTATTGGGAGGACTTCCCGATTCGCGCAAAGAGCGCCGCCGCCCATGTGGACTCGATCCGCAAGCGTCTCGCCGTGGCGTTTCCATCCAAGGAAATCCTGATCGGCGAAACAGGGTGGCCGAGCGCCGGGCGGATGCGCGATGGCGCGTTGCCGTCGCGCACCAACCAGGCGCGGGTGGTGTCCGAAATCCTCGATCTGGCCAAGCGCGAGGGATTCCGTGTCAATCTGATCGAAGCCTATGACCAGCCGTGGAAGCGCGACCTTGAAGGCACAGTCGGCGGCTATTGGGGCCTGATCTACGATGAGCCGCGCGAATTGAAGTATCCACCGGGCGTTCCGATTACCAATTATCCGTCGTGGAAGCTGCAGATGGGGCTCGGCATGGGCCTGAGCTTCCTGGTTTTCGTGACGGGCATGTTGACGCTCCGTCGACGGCCATGGTCACCGCGTCTGTCGGCCTGGCTGACCGTTGCGGTATCGGCCACGGTGGCCGGTGTCCTGCTCGGCGTTGCCGCGGACAAGCTGATCTATGAAAGTTATGGCGTCGGCCGATGGATCCAGTGGAGTGCGCTGCTGGCTGCCGGTGTCGCGTCGCCGCTGCTATGCGCCTATGCGACGATGTCCGGTCGCTCGCTGCCGACCTTCCTCGAACTCGTCGGGCCGAGCCGGTTCCTGGCCCGTTCGTGGTCGACCGTCCTGCTTGGGCTGACCCTGGCCGTGGCGGCGCTGATCGGCGCCGAGACCGCGCTTGGTTTCGTGTTCGATCCGCGTTACCGCGACCTTCCGTTCGCCGCGCTGACCATGGCGGTTGTCCCGTTCGCGGGACTGATGGCCGTCAACCGTCCGCAGGAAGGTGTACGGCCTATCGCCGAGTCGGTGTTCGCCGGACTGCTCGTGCTGTCGGCCGTGTATATCGGCTTCAACGAAGGGCCGGATAACTGGCAGTCGCTGTGGACCTGCGCGATCTATCTGCTGTTCGGCATCACGCTGTGGCGGGCGCGGGTCGCGCAAAGCCCAGAATAAGCAGGCCGATCGCGATGCCCGAGAGGGCGACATTGTAGAGCACGATCCCGAAACCGGCTGCGATCAGCGCGCCGGTGATCAGCACGATTGACGGCCGCAGCAGGTTCAGCACCGCGATGACGATCGCGGCGATCCCGAACACCGAGTTCTTGAACAGATAGGTCATCACCAGCCGGCTCTTGCACAGGGCGCTCTGGAGGCCGGCGTCGCAGGCGAGCGCCGTCGTCGACAATTCGATGGCCAGATAACGCAGATAGATGGCGTAGCCGACGGACAGGAAGCCGACGATGAGAAGCCATTGCACCTGGCGGGCGGTGAGCTTGAACGGATCTTTTTTCATGCTGAAACCATGGTTCAAAACGCGGTGCGGAACAACCCGGCATGCGGTCGCGGCGAGAGGTTGGACCTAGATAACACTTTAGCCGCGCACGCCAAGAGATTGAAAATCTGATCTTTTGGTCCTCAGTGCAGCCCCAGGAACGAGGTCAGCGACGATTGCGGCTTCGGCGGCGCAACTTCTTCAGCGGGCTTGGGCGGCGGCGCTTGTTCGGTGCGTTCCTGCGGCTTGGGCGCGGCGCGTTTGCGTGGCGCCGGCCGGGCGGGTGCAGGTGCAGCTTCCGCGGGCGTCGTCTCGGCCTTCATTGCGAGGCGCTGCCCCTCGAAGATCGACGTCTCGCAGGGTCGGTTGCTCTCGGTCAGGGTGGCGCAGATCTTTGCAGCCGCAGCCGCGTCGGTGAGCGGGCCGGCGACGAGACGGAGCTGCATGCCGAGTCCGGTCGGGCGTTCCTTTACCATCATGATCGGGCGCAGTCCGTTCAGCGCGCGAGACTTGGACATGCCGCGCCAGATCGCGCGCAGGCCGTCCACCGAATTGGCGCCGCCGATGTCCACGCCGAACTCGGTCCGGGCGACCGGCGTCGGAACCGCCTCGACGACCGCAGGGGCGGGCTCGGGCGCGGCCGGTTGAACCGATGCCATTGTCCCCGGAGCAGCCGGAGAAGGTTCGATGGTCGATGCCGGTTCGCTCAATTTGGCGGCCGCGGCGTCGGGCGGCGCCGTCATCGATTTCCAGGTAACGAGCGGGGTCGAGGCCGGCGGGCTGCTGGAAGATGGAACCACCGCCTGCGCCGGTTTGGCGGGCGTCGTTTCGGCAGGTGGTGTGACAGCAGCCACGGGACCGATGACCGGCGTCGACGGAATGCTCGGCAGCTCTGCTGCCGGCTTTGGTTCGGTAGCTGCGGGTGGGGTAACGACGGATGCGGTGGCAGGTGGCTGAGGCGCTGGCGTCGTTATGGCGGCTGTCGGCGTTGGAACGGTCTGGCGCTTGATCGATCCGGTGACCGAATCCAGCCCCTGTTCGACCGAGGTGACGCGGGCATAGAGCCGGTCGCGGTCGCTGTTCAGCGTCTCGATAGCCAGTGTCAGACGCCGGGTCTCGGCCTGGGTCTCCTTGGCAACGAACTGGATCTGCTGCGATTGCCGCGCAAATGTCTCCGATGTCGCGACCTGATCGCGGCGCAACTGGACCTGCGACTGGCTGGCCAGAATGGCGATCACCACCGCGCCCACCGCGGCAACGCCCCAGGAACCCAGACGCCACATCATGCGGCGGTCGACCTTGTCTTCCTCAGCCAGAAATCCGGTCAGCCAGCCGCTATGCTCGGCTGAGAGAGTATCGGCCCACTTGTCGTGCTTGTCCGCCATTCGACGTCTGCGTCGCCCCATCGCCCCTGCGAATCACAGTTCAACATTATCAGGAAACCGGCGGGGAACCTGAGGTTGTCGGGCCACACGGCGCGCTAAACCGGGGTTTCCGGATTCGCCGAAAACGCTTTAAGACGGCCGCGGCGCGCTTTAAGACCGCCGCGGCGCATGGGCGCCGCCATAACGGGGATTCGGATGACGGGCAGAACCAGCCTCACCATCGTGCTCGCGGCCGGCGAGGGAACGCGGATGCGGTCCTCGACGCCGAAAGTGCTGCATCAGGTCGCCAGCCAGTCGTTGCTGGGCCATGTGCTCGCGGCGGCGCCTCACGGCGCAGGCTCTGCGCTGGCCGTCGTAGTAGGTCCAGGGCGTCAGGACGTGGCGGATGAAGCCAAGCGCGCGCGGCCCGATGCCGCAACATTCGTTCAGCACGAGCGTCTCGGCACCGCCCATGCGGTGCTGGCGGCAAAGGACGCCATTGCAAAAGGCGTGGACGATCTGCTGATCGCGTTCGGCGACACGCCGCTGATTTCGGCCGCGACGTTCGAGCGTTTGCGTGCGCCCTTGGCGGCAGGCGCGGCGCTGACCGTGCTCGGTTTTCGCGCGGCCGATCCGACCGGCTATGGCCGGCTGCTGGTCGAAGGCGATCAGCTGGTCGCGATCCGTGAACATGCGGATGCCACACCGGCCGAACGCGAGGTGGATCTCTGCAATGCCGGCGTGATGGCCTTCGCCGGCAAGACCGCGCTCACCATCATCGAGCAGATCGGCACATCCAACAGCAAGGGCGAATACTATCTCACTGACGCCGTGGAGATCGTGCGCAGCATGGGCTTGCGGGCGAGTGTGATCGAGACCGGTGAGGATGAAGTCCGCGGCATCAACACCAAGGCGCAGCTCGCGGAAGCCGAAGCGATCATGCAGGCGCGGCTCCGCAAGGCCGCGCTCGACGCGGGCGTAACCATCGTCGCGCCGGAGACCGTGCATCTTGCGGCCGATACGACGTTCGGCAACGACGTCACCATCGAGCAGTATGTGGTGATCGGGCCCGGCGTCAGTATCGCCGACGGCGCTGTCATTCACGCCTTCTCGCACATCGTGCAGGCTGCCATCGGCAAGAAGACTTCGATCGGTCCTTACGCACGCATCCGGCCGGGAACGTCGGTCGGCGAGGGCGCGCGCATTGGCAACTTCGTTGAAGCCAAGGCGGCCATTCTGGAAGCGGGCGTGAAGGTCAACCACCTGACCTATATCGGCGACACCCATATCGGTGCTGGCGCCAATATCGGCGCGGGCACCATCACCTGCAATTACGATGGCTTCAACAAGAGCAAGACGATCATCGGCGCCGGTGCCTTTGTCGGTTCGAATTCGTCGCTGGTCGCACCGGTGAAGATCGGTGCCGGCGCTTACATCGGTTCTGGTTCGGTGATCACTCGCGACGTGCCGGACGATGCGCTTGCGGTAGAGCGCAACGAAGTGTCGACGAAGGACGGCTGGGGCAAGCGCTTCCGCGACAAGAACGCGGCGAACAAGAAGCCGAAGTGAGCGCGCGGTATTCGCGATGACGTCAGGTCACCGGGGCCTTCAGGTGCCAGCCGCGGCGGATCGGGCGCTTGGCGACAATTTCTTCCTGCGGCGTGTGGGGCTCGGCGACATGCGGCTTCACCGCGATATCACGTTGCGGTGGCGGCCAATGCGCCAGCCGGCTGTGCGACATCTCGACATGTCGCAGCCGTGATCCGGCCATCGATCGGGGGGCTCTCGGGTCTCGCTCCTCCCACATGGACGTGTACTCCGGTCAGGCGCAGATGCTTCCGCAAACACGTTGATGGTTTGTTAAACGCGTCGCGCAAAATGCCCGTACAACCGCGCTAACTTGTCTCAATCGGCAATAATTATTGAGTAACAGTCGATTTGCGATTCTCGCTAAGAGAGTTCCAGTATTTCTGGGCAATTTGATACCACTTGGAGAGATAACCCCGCATGTGCGGCATCGTCGGAATTTTGGGACGTGGTCCGGTTGCTGACCAGATCGTGGACTCGCTGAAGCGCCTCGAATATCGCGGCTACGATTCTGCTGGCGTGGCCACGCTGGAAGGCGCGCATCTGGAGCGCCGCCGCGCCGAAGGCAAGCTGAAGAATCTCGAGGCGAAGCTCGGCAAGTCGCCGCTGGCAGGTCATATCGGCATCGGTCACACCCGCTGGGCGACGCATGGCAAGCCGACCGAAGCCAATGCGCATCCGCACGCTGCCGAAGGCGTCGCGGTCGTGCATAACGGCATCATCGAGAATTTCCGCGAATTGCGCATTGAGCTCGAAAAGGGCGGCGCCAAATTCGTCAGCGAAACCGACACCGAAGTCGTCGCGCACCTCGTCAGCTCCTACCTGCAGAAGGGCGCATCGCCGGTCGATGCCGTGAAGCAGGCGCTGCCGCGGCTCAAGGGCGCGTTCGCATTGGCTTTCGTGTTCAAGGATCACGACAACCTGATGATCGGCGCCCGCAAGGGCTCGCCGCTTGCAGTCGGCTATGGTGACGGCGAGATGTATCTTGGCTCCGACGCGATTGCGCTGGCGCCGTTCACCGACGACATCAGCTATCTCGAGGACGGCGACTGGGTGGTGCTGACCCGCAAGGGCTGCGAGATCCACGATGAATCCGGCAAGGTCGTGAAGCGCGACGTGCTGAAATCCGGCGCGTCGGCCTTCATGGTCGACAAGGCCAACTATCGCCACTTCATGGCCAAGGAAATTCACGAGCAACCCGAAGTCGTCGGTCACACGCTGGCGCGTTATGTCGATCTGGCGAACGAGCGCGTTGCGCTGCCGATGACGCTGCCGTTCGACTTCAAGGACATCCAGCGCATTTCGATCACCGCCTGCGGCACTGCGAGCTATGCGGGTTTTATCGCTAAATACTGGTTCGAACGCTTTGCGCGCGTGCCGGTCGAAGTCGATGTCGCCTCTGAATTCCGCTATCGCGAAGCCCCGGTACGCAAGGGCGATCTGGCGATCTTCATCTCACAGTCCGGCGAGACGGCCGATACGCTGGCAGCACTGCGTTACGCCAAAGAGCAGGGCATGCACACGCTCGCTGTCGTCAACGTCACGACCTCGACCATTGCCCGCGAGAGCGAGACCGTGATGCCGACGCTGGCCGGTCCGGAAATCGGCGTCGCCTCGACCAAGGCTTTCACCTGCCAATTGATGGCACTGGCGACGCTTGCGGTCGCAGCCGGCAAGGCCCGCGGCGAGCTGTCCGATGCCGACGAAGCAAAGCTGATACATGGCCTCATCAAAGTCCCCCGCCTGATGGCCGATGCGCTGACGCACGAAGCGGCGATCGAGAAGCTGGCGCGCGACATCGCCAAGTCGAAGGACGTGCTCTATCTCGGCCGCGGCACCAGCTATCCGCTGGCGCTGGAGGGCGCGCTGAAGCTGAAGGAAATCTCCTACATCCACGCCGAGGGCTATGCGGCCGGCGAGCTCAAGCATGGTCCGATCGCGCTGATCGACGAGACCATGCCGGTGGTCGTGATCGCGCCCTATGACCGGGTGTTCGACAAGACCGTGTCGAACATGCAGGAGGTCGCGGCGCGCGGCGGCAACATCATTCTGATGACCGACGCCAAGGGGGCGGAGGAGGCCACCGTGGACTCCATGGTGACCATCGTGATGCCGGACATGGATTCAGCATTTACGCCGCTGGTCTACGCCGTGCCGGTGCAGTTGCTCGCCTATCACACCGCCGTCGTGATGGGCACTGACGTCGACCAGCCCCGTAATCTGGCCAAGTCGGTCACGGTAGAATAGGCCGGCGAGCGGCAGGATTGTCGCAGGCGGCCGGTTTGGTCGTCTGGCGCCGCACAAGTGGCTTCCCCCGCACTGGCGAAATCCTGCTAGGATACCCATAAGGACTGACGGCGCGGTGTCGCGCGCCGCGCCAGATGGATTTGAAACGCCGATGGAACGCCCCGATTTGCCGTTGACCCCGCCCGCTGGCGACCCGCCGCCCGAGGCGCCGCGCGGCTTCATGGCCCGGATCCGCAACTATTTCCTCACCGGCCTAATCGTCGCCGGCCCGGTCGCCATTACCTTTTACCTGACCTGGTGGTTCGTCACCTGGGTCGATGCCATCGTACGGCCGCTGGTGCCGGAGGCCTATCGACCCGAACAGTATCTGCCTTACGGCATTCCGGGCTCCGGCCTGATCGTCGCCTTCGTCGCGCTGACCCTGCTGGGTTTCCTCACCGCCAACCTGATCGGCCGCTCCCTGGTCGATCTCGGCGAGAGGCTGCTCGGCCGCATGCCGGTGGTGCGCGCGATCTATCGCGGCCTGAAGCAGGTGTTCGAGACGCTGTTCTCCGGGTCGGGATCGAGCTTCCGCAAGGTCGGTCTCGTCGAGTTTCCGTCGCCCGGCATGTGGTCCATCGTGCTGATCTCGCAGCCGCCGAGCATCGAGGTTGCCAACAGCCTGCCGGGACAGGAGGAGCATATCTCGGTGTTCCTGCCTTGCGCGCCGAACCCGACCACGGGCTTTTTCTTCTATGTGCCGAGGAGCAAGATCATCGATATCGACATGTCGGCCGAAGATGCTGCGACCCTGATCATGTCGGCCGGCGTCGTCCAGCCGGGCTCCGATCCGCAGAAGAAGATCGCGGCTTTGGCGCAGATGGCAGCGGCAGCGGGCGTCGCGAATGCGCCGCCAGCGAAGCAGCCGGCGAGGGTGGATTGAGGCCCACGGCTTTGTAGGATGGGGTGAGCGTAGCGAAACCCATCGCTTTCTTGCGCGTGAATGATGGGTTTCGCTCCGGCGCTACGCGCCTGCGCTCTACCCATCCTACGATCATGCGTAACGCTCTCATTTGTCATGGCCGAACTTGCTTCCGCGTTACCGGGCATGACGGTGCCCAGCGTAGGATGGGTAGAGCGAAGCGAAACCCATCGCCGTCATCGCGTGTGTTGATGGGTTTCGCTCCGGCGCTACGCGCCTGCGCTCTACCCATCCTACGGCCTGACGCTTCGGCCTCGTCAGATTCAACTGTCAAACAGCCACTACCCTTCGGACATGCGTCATCGCCCCTGTTATTGGCGGCGCGGGGGCGCCGTCGTCCTTTGCATTCCCGCCCCCTGGCGAGAGGGCGTGCGGAACGCCGGGTGCCCGATGCACCCCTGGGCCTGATGCCGTTGCGGTCTTCCGCAAGTTGGCGCATCAGGACTTTCGGAAAGCACGGGCGATGGCCCGACGTTCCGCCTGCGGTGTTTTGTCGGCTTGCTGAATGCTTGCCCAAGCAACCGATCAAGGTCACCCTTGTTTGGCCCTGCGCGACAGGGCCGGGGGAGCACAGCTCTTGGGCCGGACGCGTTTCGAATCTGGTCGTCCGTCACTTGATCCGCGGGCCCGTTCCATCCGAAGGCAAGCCATGCCGCCTGTCCCAGTGGTATCCTGACCACAGACGATGCGGCCTGCCCGCAGACAGCCGTTACCCACACATCCCGTGACGCCGCATCTCCGGCGTCCACCGCATCCCGCCCCGCAATCGTGACGATCGCGATCGCCCCTCTCGGTGGGGCAGGACGAAGGGGAAAATAATCAAGATGGGGATATTGTCAATATAGATAGGAAAAAATGTTCGGGTGCCTCATGCTGTCACTCCGGGTTCAGTCCGGCCCGCTTCGGACGGCTGGCCATGACATCGTTCTAGCTGGCTGCCGGGCGGCGTCGTAATGTGCGCCGTTGGAAGCGGCGCCAGGCC
The DNA here is from genome assembly GCF_058800725.1 of Tardiphaga sp. GW822-FHT04G09. Lineage (NCBI taxonomy): Bacteria > Pseudomonadati > Pseudomonadota > Alphaproteobacteria > Hyphomicrobiales > Nitrobacteraceae > Tardiphaga > Tardiphaga sp. GW822-FHT04G09. Next base: position 137,958 of record NZ_JBXAMO010000007.1, read on the forward strand.
CATACGATCAGGGCTTCCAGTCCGATCAATGTCGCCACGACGATCAGTGCCGCAAAAGCGGGGTCCGAATTGTGGTCTCCGATCCAGAAGCCGAGCGCGAGCAGCGGGCCGGCCCATGCGAGGCTGCCGACAAACGTTCCCAGCAGAAATCGCGGGAGGGATACGCCGAGCACCCCTGCGGGAATCGCCATATAGACCCTGATCACGGGCAGCGTCTGGCCGACCGCGAGGATCAGGACCAGGTTTCGTTGAAACGCAGTTGCCGCCCACTGATAGCGGGCAGGGGTCAGCCCGATATAGGGACCGAAGCGTCTCACGAATGTCGCGCTGCGCCGTTCTCCGAGGATCAGGCCGACGCCATACCAGCACAGCGAACCGGCCGTTGAGCCGATCGCGAGTGCGAGGATGCTTGATGTGAGGTCGCTCTGCTTCGCAGCGACGACGATGCCGATGACCACGAATGCGACGTAAGACGGCACGAACGGAAACAGCTTTTCGGCGATGCCAAGCCCGATGATCCCGACAGCACCAATGTGAACGCAATTGATGACAAGATCGGCGAGTTCTGTCGCTATCGCGCTCATTCTGCCACCTGGGCGACGGTCTGGCGGCGCGTAATGCGATAGACGGAGGCTGGCGGAACGTTCATCAGCACGCGACCGACACAGGAAGCCTGAAGGCCGAGCTGTTCGAGCTGCAAAGGACTGATCGGACAGCGGACCCCGTAGGTGAACTGATACATCACGCCGTCGGATCGGAGGCTGTTGAAGGCGCCGGCCAGGATCGCGTTGACCTTGTTTGGCGGCATGTTGAGCAGCGGAAGCCCGCTGACGACGGCACCGAATGTTGCGGGTTTGAAGACCTTTTGCGGAACGATCCATGAGGCGTCCATCCACAATACGCGCGCATGCGGAAATCGCTGCTGCAACAGCCGCATGAAGTCCGAGCCATATTCGATGAGCGTCAGATCACCTTCCCTCACGCCTTGCTTCAGCAGTGCCTTCGTAAAGACGCCGGTGCCGGGGCCGAGCTCGAGCACCTTGCCGGTCGCGCCGTTGATATCGCGGGTGATCATGTTGGCAAGGGCGGACCCGGACGGTGCAATCGCTCCGACGGTTCGGGGGGCTGATGCGAGCGATCGGAAGAAGAGCAGGAGGCCGTTTGCGGTCATGTGAACTATCCATTGCAAGTGCGTCGACGCCGACGGTCGTCGGCAGCGCATGTGGTATGTGCAGTGGAGATTGAGCGAACATGACGTGACGTTCCTGACGTTGCAATAAAGAGGCGGAAGATGTTCAGCGAGCATCGCCGCAGGTGCGGATGCTAGCGTCGGGACCGCAAGCCGAAGGCCATGGTGACGCGCGTGCCACCGTTCGGGCCGTCCTGAATATCGACCATGCCGTCATGGAGCCGAACGATCTCGCGAACCAGATTGAGTCCGAGGCCGGCGCCACGCGAGCCGCTATTGATCCGGTAGAACGGCTCGAAGACGCGTTCTCGATCGTTCGGTGGGACGCCGGGGCCTTCATCGGTCACCGAGACGGAAGACGCCGTGACGCTGACGACTATTTTTCCGTGGCGCCCGCCATATTCGATCGCATTATGGATCAGGTTCGCGAGTGCGCGCTCCAGTGCCCCTTGATCCCCTGACAGCGGCGCCTGCTTCACGCTGCTCTCGAATGCAATCTCGTAGCCTGCTGCGATGGCAAGCGGAGCGAGATCCGACGTCACATGCTGCGCGACGTCGACGAGGTCGATATCCGACTGCGGCGTCGCGGTTTGCTTCAACCGTTCGCTGTCCAGCAGTTGTTCGGCGAGCGTCGACAGACGGCGGACATCCTCGAGTAAGCGTGCCGTATGCGGTCCGGGTTCGGTCGACTCGATCCGGGTTTGCAGAATGGCAATCGGCGTCCGCAATTCATGGGCGGCATCGACCAGAAAACGCTGGCGGCGATCGAAGCCCTCGTCCAGGCGGCGCAATGCATCGTTGATGGCCACGACCAGCGGAACGATCTCGCCGGGCACGTCGTCCAGCGTGAGGCGTGCGCCGCGTTTGTCGGTATCGATCCGTTTGGCCTGCGCTGCCGTGTGGCTGAGACCCAGCAGCGCGCGTCTGACCACGACAGGCGTGGCAACGAGAGTCGTCAGGGCCATCATGGCGAGAATCGGCAGCACCACGCTGAGAAACAGCGTTGCGACGGCGGCGGCGAAGCGGTGCCACGGCACGGTGCCGCCGGAGCCGGCGAGAATTTGAACGCGGCCTGCTGCGCTGCTGACCCAGCGCATGCGTGCCGTGGCGCGCGGAGAATCGCCGATATTCCAGCCGAGGCGGGCCTGGCCGACGTCATCGAGCGCATCGCCTATGCGCGCGAATTCCGGCGGTACATTACCTTGCGAGACGCGATGGCCGTCCTTGTCCCTGACGAGAAACCATAGTTCCGGCATTCTGGCGCGCTGTTGCGCCAGAGCCGGCGTGTCGCGCACGATGATGGCGCCTGCCTGATCGCGCGCGACGGCATTCTCGATCACATTGATGGTCTCGTCCTCAGGTTCGAGCGAGACGATATAGCCGCCAGCCCACAACACGCTCACCACGGTCAGGACCAGTCCGGTCAGCATCAGCGCCTGCAGGCCGACAAGTCGACTGACCAACAGCCATCGCAACGACTTGCCGCGGATTCTGTTCATGGCGCGCGCTTGATCAGGTAGCCGATGCCACGAATGGCGTGAATTTCCACACCCGCGCTGGCGTCGGCCAGTTTGCGGCGGAGGCGCGAGACATGGGTATCGAGAGCGTTGGACTGGATCTCGTCGTCGAAGCCATAGACCGCTTCTTCGAGGGCGGATCGCGCGACGGTTCGGCCGGAACGTCGCAGCAGCGTTTCGAGCACCAGCAATTCACGACGCGGCAAGGTGAGGTCGATACCCGCAACGCTCGCCTGGCGATGCTCGGCGCTATAGGCGAGACGGCCCAGTTGCAGGAGTTCGGCCGGCATATCGCTTGGCCGGCGCATCACGGCGCGCAGCCGCGCCAGTAGTTCCTCGATCGCGAATGGCTTGCCGAGATAGTCGTCAGCGCCGGTATCAAGCCCGGCCACGCGATCGGCGAGGTCGCCCCGCGCCGTCAGCACGATGATGGGGGCCTGCAGGCCGCTGGCCCTCAATTTGGGTATCAATGTGAGCCCGTCGCCATCGGGCAACTGGCGATCGAGCAGGATGGCTCCATAGGTGTTGGCGAGCAGGGCCTCCTCGGCCATGCCGATCGTCGGAACGCGGTCGACCACCATGTCGTGGCCCTTGAGCGCGGCCGCGAGCGCCGCTGCCATTTCCAGTTCATCCTCGACGAGGAGTACGCGCACACAATCGCCCTTTCGCCACAAGCCAAGGTCCGAACCTAAGTGGGGAACATTGCGGCAACGTTACGGACCACCAAGGCCGCTGAGCTGAAGCAGGCTATCCCGCACCGATCAGCGGGATCGCCTCGTCGCGCTCGTACAGATACAGCAGACACCGCAGCGCCTCGCCGCGCTCGCCGGTGAGTTTCGGATTGTCCTGCAGGATCCGCAGCGCTTCGTCGCGCGCCTGCGTGATGAGCTGTGCATGGACTTCGGAGCGCGCGATGCGGAAGCCGGGCATGCCGCTCTGACGTGTGCCGAGTACATCGCCTTCGCCGCGCAGCTTGAGGTCTTCCTCGGCAATGCGAAAACCGTCAGTGGAGTCCTTGATCACCTTCAGCCGTTTGGTGGCGATCTCGCCGAGCGGTTCGCGATAGAGCAGGAGGCATGTCGACGCCTCCGAACCGCGCCCGATACGGCCGCGGAGCTGATGCAACTGCGCGAGACCAAAACGCTCGGCATTCTCGATCACCATGATCGTCGCGGCGGGCACGTCGACGCCGACTTCGACCACGGTGGTGGCGACGAGGATCTGCGTCTCGCCGGCGGCGAAGCGCGCCATCGCCGCATCCTTTTCGGCGCCTTTCATCCGGCCATGGACGATTCCGACCTTGTCGCCGAACCGCTGCTGCAGGCTCTCGAAGCGCTCTTCCGCATTGGTGAGTTTCGGGCCGTCCATCTCGGACTCTTCCACCAGCGGCACGATCCAGTAGATCAGCTTGCCGTTGTCCACCGCGCGGCCGATGCCGTCGATGACCTCCTGCAGCCGGCTTGCCGACATGGTGCGGGTCTCGATCGGCTGGCGGCCCGCAGGCTTCTCCCGCAGCTCCGAGATGTCCATGTCGCCAAAGTAGGTCAGCACCAATGTGCGCGGGATCGGCGTCGCCGACAGTACCAGCACATCGACCGCGTTGCCCTTGTTGGTCAGCGTGAGACGTTCGCGGACGCCGAAGCGATGCTGCTCGTCGACCACGGCCAGTGCCAGCGCCTTGAACTCCACGTCGTCCTGGATCAGTGCGTGGGTGCCGACGATGAAGTCGATCTCGCCGGCGGCAAGCCGCGCGAGGATATCCTTGCGCTCCCGGCCTTTCTCCCGGCCCGTGAGGATGGCGACGCGCAGGCCCGCGCGCTCGGCCAGGGGCGCGATGGTCTTGATATGCTGGCGCGCGAGGATTTCGGTGGGGGCCATCAATGCGGCCTGCTTGCCGACTTCCGCAACGGCGGCGGCGGCCAGCAGCGCCACCACGGTCTTGCCCGAGCCGACATCGCCCTGCAGCAGCCGCAGCATGCGCAGCGGCTTGGTGAGATCGTCGGCAATGGCTGCGGTCGCCTGCTGCTGCGATTGCGTCAGCGCATAGGGCAGGGCGTCGATGATCTTGCGGCGGATGTGGCCATCGCCGGCATTGCGATCGCCGGCGGGACGGCGCAGTTGCGCGCGCACCAGTGCCAGCGCGAGCTGTCCGGCGAGCAATTCATCGAAAGCGAGGCGCGACCAGAACGGGCCGTCCGGCAGGACATCGGTGATCTCCACCGGCACATGGACGCGCTGCAGCGCCTCCGCCAGCGACGGGAACTTGCAGCGCCTGATGACTTCGGGGCTGATCCATTCCGGCAGCGCCGGCAGCTTGGTCAGCGCCTGCGCAATGGCCTTGCGCAGCGAGGTGATCGCGAGGCCCTGGGTGAGCGGATAGACCGCGTCGATGCCCGTGAGCTTGGCGAAGCCTTCCTCGTCGACCACGCGGTCGGGATGGGTGATCTGCAGCATGCCGTCGAACAGCTGCGTGGTGCCCGAGACGTAACGCTTCTCGCCGACCGGCAGCAGCTTCTCGATCTGGCCCGGATATGTCCGGAAATAGGTCAGGACCACCGTGCCGGTGTCGTCATGGGCATAGACCAGATGCGGCGCGCGGGAGCGGCCGGGTGGTGGCTCGCGATGGCGATCGACGGTGACTTCGAGGGTCACCATGGCGCCGATCTCGGCCTCGTTGATCTTCGGCCTGTCGCGGCGGTCGATCACGCTGACCGGCAGATGCAGCAGGAGATCGACGATGCGTGGCGTCTCGGCGCGGTCCAGCAGGAAGCGCAGCAGCTTGTCCTGCTTCGGCCCGATGCCGGACATTGATGTGACCGGGACGAACAGGGGATTGAGCACTTCAGGGCGCATCAGGACGACTCAGGTGGCCAGCACGGCGAGAGAGCTACGGTATTTGCGAGAGTTGGATGCATTTCAAGGCGAAAGCAATGCGTTATGAGGTGCTGACAGGGGCGGGAGTGGGGGCTATATGAGCCTGCCCGGCACGTCCGGGCTTTCTGCGTTTGCGGGTTTTGGGCGGGATGGACAGATGACGGGAACGACACGATCGAGCAATGGCCTGGATGACCGCCGCAAGCGGCTGTTGTTCCGCTGCTGGCACCGCGGCACGCGCGAGATGGATCTCATTCTGGGCCGCTTTGCGGATGCCGAGATCGGCATTCTGGCGGATCTCGAACTCAAGCAGCTCGAAGACCTGATCGGCCTCGAAGACCCCGAGCTCTATCCGGCCTTCGTCGGCGATACCCAGCTGGACGAACAGTATCGCACGCCGCTGTTCGAGCGCATCAAGCAGTTCCGGAATCTGGACAAGCCTCTATGAAATCCCCCGTTGCCTCGCCGGCCGCACAGCTTGCGCCGGGCCGTGCGCTGACCTTTGCCAATGTCGCCGAGGGGGCCGAGGGCCTGATCGTCGCCGATCTGGCGCGCGCGGTTGCGGCCAAGCCGAAGCCGCCGGCGGTGAGCCTCACCGTGATCTGCCGCGACGGGCCGCGGATGCAGCAGCTGGCGCGCTCGCTGGAATTCTTCGCGCCCGACCTGCCGGTGCTGCAGTTCCCGGCCTGGGACTGCCAGCCTTATGATCGCGTGTCGCCGCATGGCGGCATCCTCGCCCATCGCATGACCACGCTGGCGCGGCTGTCGCGCCTCACCGGCAGCGACAAGCCGATGATCGTGCTGACCACGGTCAATGCCGTGGTCCAGCGCGTGCCGGCCCGCGAGATCGTCGCGGCGCAGGCGCTGTCGGTCGCGCCCGGCCATGTGGTGCCGATGGACTCCATCGTCGCCTGGCTCGAACACAACGGCTACACCCGCTCCGGCACGGTGCGCGAACCCGGCGAATATGCCGTGCGCGGCGGCATCCTTGATCTGTTTCCGGCCGGCCTCGACCAGCCGGTGCGGTTCGACTTCTTCGGCGACAGTCTGGAATCGATCCGCACCTTCGATGCCGAGACCCAGCGCACCCATCTCGACATGCGCGCGCTCGATCTCGTGCCGGTGTCGGAATTCCAGCTCATCACCGAAACCATCCGCCGCTTCCGCATGGGCTATGTCGCGCAGTTCGGCGCGCCGGAACGTGACGACCAGCTCTATGAAGCGGTCAGCGAAGGCCGCCGTCATCCCGGCATGGAGCACTGGCTGCCGCTGTTCCAGGACCGGATGGACACGCTGTTCGATTATCTCCCGGGCACGCCGGTCGCCATCGAGCCGCAGAGCGAGGATGCCGCGACCGAGCGCTTCAAGCAGATCGGCGACTATTACGAAGCGCGCCGCGAGGCCATGGGCATCCCGGGCGGCGGCGCGATCTACAAGCCGCTGCCGCCGGAGCGGCTCTATCTGACCGACAGCGAATGGCACAAGCGGCTGGATGATCTCGCAATGGCGCGGTTGTCGCCATTCGCCGTGCCGGACGGCACGCCGGGCGTGGTCGACGCGGGCGCACGGGCTGGCCGCAACTTCGCGCCGGAGCGGGCCGACGCCAATGTGAACGTGTTCGAGCGCGTGGTCGCACATATCCAGGCGTTGCAGGCGGAGCGCAAGAAGGTCGTTGTCGCGCTGTGGAGCGAAGGCTCGCGCGACCGCATGGCCAGCATGCTGAAGGATCACAAGCTGCTCAACCAGCAGATGGTGAATTCCTGGCGCGCGGTGCAGGCGACGCCGCGCAATGAGACCATGCTGGCCGTGGTCGGCATGGAGAGCGGTTTCGAAACCGACCAGATCGCCGTCATCAGCGAACAGGACATTCTCGGCGATCGCCTGGTGCGGCCGCGCAAGGCGAGCCGCAAGCTCGACAACTTCATCTCGGAAGTGACGAGTCTCGCGGCCGGCGACATCGTGGTCCATGTGGAACACGGCATCGGCCGGTTCGTCGGACTGCAGACGCTGCAGGTCGGCGGCGCACCGCACGACTGTCTCGAATTGCGCTACGCCAATGAGACCAAGCTGTTCCTGCCGGTCGAAAACATCGAGCTGCTGTCGCGCTACGGCTCCGACCAGACCAATGTCGAGCTCGACAAGCTCGGCGGCTCGGGCTGGCAGGCGCGCAAGGCCAAGCTCAAGAACCGCATCCAGGAAATCGCCGGCGAACTCATCAAGATCGCCGCCGAGCGGCATCTGCGCGAGACCGAGCGGATCGTCGTTCCGCGCGAGCAGTATGACGAATTCTGCGCGCGCTTTCCCTATGAGGAAACCGAGGACCAGCAGACCGCGATCAACGCCGCGCTGCACGATCTCGAACATGGCAAGCCTATGGATCGCCTGATCTGCGGCGATGTCGGCTTCGGCAAAACGGAAGTGGCCATGCGCGCCACCTTCGCCGTCGCCATGGAAGGCAAGCAGGTCGCCATCGTGGTGCCGACCACGCTGCTGGCGCGCCAGCATGCCAAGAATTTCACGGAGCGCTTCAAGGGCTTCCCGGTGAATGTCGCGCAGGCCTCGCGGCTGGTGACACCGAAGGATCTGACCGCGACGAAGAAGGGCCTCGCGGACGGCTCCATCGATATCGTCGTCGGAACCCATGCGCTGCTCGGCAAGTCGATCAAGTTCAAGGACCTCGGCCTCGTCGTGGTCGACGAGGAACAGCACTTCGGCGTCACCCACAAGGAGCGGCTGAAGCAGCTCCGTGCCAATGTCCATGTGCTGACGCTCTCGGCGACGCCGATCCCGCGTACGCTGCAACTCGCGCTGACCGGCGTGCGCGACCTGTCGATCATCGCCTCCGCGCCGGTCGATCGTCTCGCCGTGCGGACCTTCGTCGCGCCGCACGATCCCCTGATGATCCGCGAAGCGCTGCTGCGCGAGCGCTATCGCGGTGGGCAGGCATTCTATGTGGTGCCGCGCATCGACGATCTCGCCGAGGTGAAGGACTTCCTCGACAAGCATGTGCCGGAGATGAAGGTGGCCATGGCCCATGGCCAGATGGCGCCGACGGTCATCGAGGACATCATGTCGGCCTTCTATGACGGCAAATACGATATCCTGCTGTCGACCACGATCGTGGAATCCGGCCTGGATATCCCCAACGCCAACACGCTGATCATCCACCGCGCCGACATGTTCGGCCTGGCGCAGCTCTATCAGCTGCGTGGCCGTGTCGGCCGCTCCAAACTGCGCGCCTATGCGCTGTTCACGCTGCCGTCGACGCACAAGATCACCGGTCAGGCGGAGCGTCGCCTGAAGGTGCTGCAGTCGCTGGAAAATCTCGGCGCAGGATTCCAGCTCGCCTCGCACGATCTCGACATTCGCGGTGCCGGCAATCTGCTCGGCGAAGAACAGTCGGGCCATATCAAGGAAGTCGGTTTCGAACTGTATCAATCGATGCTGGAAGAGGCGATCCTGGCGCTCAAGTCGGGTATTTCCGAGCCGGTCGCCGACCGGTGGTCGCCGACGATCACGCTCGGCATGCCGGTGATGATCCCCGACGATTTCGTCGCCGATCTCTCGGTCCGCCTGTCGCTGTATCGCCGGCTTGCCGATCTCGAAACCGACGACGAGATTGCAGCCTTCGCCGCCGAACTACGCGACCGTTTCGGCGTTCTGCCGGACGAGGTGCGCTATCTGTTCAAGATCGCGGCCATCAAGGCCTATTGCCGCCGCGCCAATGTCGAGAAGGTCGATGCCGGTCCGAAGGGCGTTGTCATCTCGTTCCGTGACAACAGCTTCGCGCAGCCGGAAAAACTTGTGTTCTTCATCAGGCAATATGGTCAGGCCGCGAAAGTGCGCCCGGACATGAAGGTGGTGTTCCTGCAGGACTGGGGAACGCCGGAAGAACGTCTCGAAGGCGCAACGGAAATCCTGCGCGCGCTGGCGGGGCTCGCGGAAAGCAAGAAGGCGGCGTAACGCAAACGGCCGCCGGCATTGCTGCCGACGGCCGCTCGTTCAACGACTGATAGTACTTACTTCGGATACTTGAATTCCGGAGCGGCCTTCAGCGCTTCCTTGGTGGTGTTCATGGTCGCCACCCACTTGTTGTCCTTGTTCAGGCTCACCTTCACCGAAGCCGGCGAGACTGCGACGTAGTGTTCGCCCATGCCCAGGAAGCCGCCGACCGACAGGATCAGGGCGTCGACCTGATTGTTCTTGATGGCGAGATCGCTGATCTCGCCGATCGTCTCATCCTTCTGGTTGGTGATGTTCAGGCCCTTGAGTTTGGACGAGAACATCTCCTCCTTGGAGACGGTCGAGAACTTTGCCTCGGCGGGCGCAGCGCCCGTTGTGGCGGTCGACTGCGCGAGAACCGGCGTGGCGAGAAGGGCGAGGGAAGCGGTGATCAGTGCGAGCTTTTTCATTATCGTTGTCTCCATTGCAGATGCACCTACAATGCGACGATCGATACTTCGTTCCTGATTTTATTTCTGGAACTTATGACGCTGCGCGCTGCGCGTCCCCGCCGTGCAGGCGTGCCAGCAGCGACTTCGCGGTATCCGTCGGCTCCATCGTGATGACGGTCACGTGGGGATCGTTGCGCGCATCGCGCTTGGGTCCATGCATGGTGTGCTTCATCACGCTGGAGAGCCGCCTGGCGATCATATGGGCATTGCGCTGGTCGGTTTCGGCGAAGGCGACCACGATGGAGCCGTCGTTCTGCAGCGTGCCGAAATCCATCCGCCGCATCAGCCGGCTGATGATCCGCGCAGCGTCGCGCTGTGCGCGCAGCGGGATGTTGTCGAACGAGAACCGGGCCATCGACAGTCCGCCGCCGCGGGTTTGCGTGTGATAGACCGCGGTCGCGATGTCGCGTTCGAAGGCTGCAATGGTCAGCAGGCCGGTGGCGGGATCGAGCAGCCCGTCTGATTCGATCGACTTCAAGGTGCGGCCGAGACGTGCCTCGAAGGCGTGCTGGCGCAGCAGCGGCAGCGCCGTGGCCGCGACGGTGTCGGCGTCTCCGACGACCATTTCGAGATTGGCAAGATCGTAGCTTGGCGTCAGGCCGGGCACGGTGACGACAACGGGCAGATTGCGGAAGCGCGCGTCCTCGGTGAGGACAGTGAGAAACGCGTCAACGACGCGCGTGCTGAAGCCTTCGCCGATGACGATGCCGTCGAGGTCGCGCGCATTGAGATGCTTGGCGGCGGCCTCGATGCTGAGCGCGCCGACCACGCCCACCCGTTCGCCGAGCGCAACGGACAGCGCGGGATAACCACCGCCGCGGCCGATCAGCATCACCGTCGCATCGTCCAGCGGGTCCGACTGCAGGGACATGCGATGCAGGTTTTCGGCGGTCAGACGCCGCATGACCGTGGCATGTAGCGTGCGAAGGCGAAGCGCGTTGCGCAGCCGCGCGCTGAGCCGATCGAAATTGCCGGCGGTCTGCGTGAGCGGGATCGCATGGCCGGGCAGGTCCGTGACCGGATCGATCGCGATCAGCGGCACATAAGGCTGCTTGGCGCCGAGGCGCTTCGCCAGCGCCTGGAAGGTCGGCATATCCCCGGCGGAGGCCGATACGATCACGGCGGCCGGCTGCACCCGTGCCACCGCATCCAATGCCTCGCCCCACGTCGCATCGACCACCGGGAAGATGTTGCTCTCCGCCAGGGCGGTCGCAAACGCGGCTGGCTGCAGGTTGGAGACGGCGACGATCGTGGCCTGGTCGGACATGCTTGGCTGCTACCTCTGACGCGAAACTGATCGCGGCAGGCTAGCCGGACGTCCTTAATGCAGGGTCAATGAGATCCGTTGCATTTTCCGGACCGCTCTTCCTCGCTCAGTCGGCGGCGGCACGGTCGCGAAAGGCCTCGACCATCAGCGGATTGAGGCCGAGCTCCGTGAGGGCGTCGCGGGCGCGCCCGTTATTGCTGGCGCGGCCGGCGAGCCGGTAGCCGCTGAGGCGATCCGGCAGCGCCGTCAGCATGGCGTTCTCGCCAAGACGCTTGGCCCATTCGTTGAGGTCCTGCGCGAGGAAGCGATAGCCGCCGACGGCCATGATGCCGGAAGGCGGCGCGGTGATATTGATCGCGCCGGTCGCGCGATCGAGCCGGGCCATATAGCCGGTATCGACATAATCGAGCGGCTTGGCGGGGATCAGTGCGTTGCTGGCGTCGGCCTGGGCCGTATAGGCCAGCACCGGCACCATGGGACCGCGCAGGCCCAATGTGCCCCTGGGCGTCAGCATGATGTCGCCGGCAATGGAGGAGCCTTGCTGGGCGCGCGGTGCGCCGTGCGGGCCCGGCATGATGGCGACAGGCAAGCCGTCGTCGCCGCGGATGGCACCGAACAGACCGGCTTCGCCGAACAGATAGACGTCGGTGAACGAGGCCTGCGAACCGGGCCACGCGGGCGAGGCCGCGACCTGTTCAGGCGCGCGCCACAGGCCGAGCACATAACGCAGCACCGGCGAGCGATCCAGCAACCCGCCTTCGGCGAGACGCTGTGCCAGCGGTGCCGGCGCCACCAGCACGTCGCAGGCATTGGCCGCGATGCCGCGTTCCAGCACCGCATTGTCGAACGGATGATGCAGGGCCAGCACGCCGCCGGACAGCAACCAGGTTACCAGTGATGAGGCGACACTCGCGAAAGACGACGGCACCATCGCCGACATGATCGTGGCGCCCTGCGGCATGCCGCTTTCCAGGAACACGGCGAGGCCGCCGGAGATCAGGTTGAGATGCGTGCGCGGCACCGCGCGGAAGCCATCAGACGTGACATCGAAGGAGACGATGGCCGCGCGGCGGGCGTCCTGCGCCGCGAGCGTGGGCTCCACGAACTCTCCGGACAGCACGGCGTCGAGCGGGGTCATGCCTTCCGGCAGGTCGCTGCCGAAGCCGCCGACATAGCGGATCGAGAAGGCTTCAGCCGCAGCATTCATGACGAGGTCGGCATGGCTGACGCCGTCGATCTTGCTTGACGTCACCAGCGCCCGCGCGCTGCAGCGATTCAGCGCCATGGTCAGATCGGCCTGGCGCCAGAGCTGCGGCAGCAAAGCGACGATCAGGCCGGCGCGATGCGCGGCCAATACGGTCAGGACGAATTCAATGGTGTTCGGCAGCTGGACGGCGATGACCGAATTGGCGGGGAGACCGGCCTCCATGAAATGTGCCGTCAGCGCCGAGATCGCCCGGTCGGCATCCGCAAAGGTCAGCCGCTGCGGCTCCGTCGCCGTGATGCGCAGCTTGTCGGCAGGATCGACCAGCGCCAGCGCCTGCGGCTGCCGGCTGAGGATGCGACGAAACAGGCCGTCGAGGGTGGGCGAGGCATTCGGCGTGGGTGAGGTCACGGTGTCACTTCCGGTTCGGCGGCGAAGCTGGCAGCGTTCTGGCCCACCACGTCTCCGGCAAATAGCCAGACAGTGCGATGGTCGAAGGTCGTTCTATCCGATTCCATCGCGCAATCCATTGCTCGCCGACATAGTAGAGCGGGATGGCGTAGAAACCCGCGATCAGTGCGCGGTCCATGGCACGGACGGCATCGACGAACGGACCGTGGTCGCGGGCCTCCAGCATGGCGGAGATCATGGCGTCGACGGCCGGATTCTTCGCGCCCATATAGTTGCGGGTGCCGGGATTGTCGGCGGCTTCCGAGCCCCAGTAGAACGACTGCTCGTTGCCCGGCGACAGTGACTGGTCCCAGCGATTCTGGATCATGTCGAATTCGAAATTGATGCGGCGCTGGTCGAACTGCACGGCATCGATGGAGCGAATATTGGCAATGATACCGGCGCGCTTGAGATCGCGTGCATAGGCCAGCGCGATGCGTTCCTGATCGCGGGTGGTGACGAGGATCTCGAAGGCGAGGGGCGCCTTGTCCGTCTGTCGCCGCAGCACGTTGTTTACAAGTTCGTAGCCCGCGTCCTTGAGCAGTGCCAGCGCAGCGCGCAGCGCGGGACGGTCACGGCCCGAGCCATCGCTGACCGGCAGGCGGTAGCTGCCATCGAGAATGTTGGCGGGTATATCTGAGGCGTAGGGCTGCAGCAGTGTCCGTTCGCGATCATCCGCGGCACGCATATAGGCAGAGAGATCCGAGCCCGCGAAGAAGCCGGCCGAGCGGGCATAGAGGCCGAAGAAATAGGTGCGGTTGATCCATTCGAAATCGAACAGCAGCGTCAGCGCCTGTCGCACGCGAATATCTGCGAACATCGGTCGCCGCGTGTTGAACACCAGAAATTCGGACGGTTTCGGCAGGCCGGTCTTGATGCTGTCGCGGATCACTTCGCCGGAGGTGGCGGCCGGGAATGTGTAGCCGTCGTGCCAGCGCAGCGGTTCGTTCTCGACGCGGAAGTCGTAGAGGCCGCGCTTGAAGGCTTCGAAATGGGTGTTGGCCTCGCGGTAATAGTCGAGGCGGATCTCGTCGAAATTCCACAGCCCGCGATTGACCGGCAGATCGCGGCCCCAATAAGCGGGATTGCGGGTGAGGGTCACCGCGGCGCCCGGCTTCACACCCGTCACCGTATAGGGCCCGGAGCCCAGCGGCGGCGCCATCGAGGTTTCCTCGAACGTGTCGGGATTGACGGCGTGTTTCGGCAGCACCGGCATCAGGCCGAGGATCAGCGGCAATTCGCGATCCGCCTGGCCCCCGAAGTCGAAGCGCACCGTGCGTTCGTCCAGCCCCTCGGCCCTGGCCACTTTCGAATAATACTGCCGGTGATTGGGCCGGCCCTTGTCGCGCAGCAACTGCCAGGAGAACAGCACGTCTGCAGCAAGCACAGGCTTGCCGTCGGAGAACGTCGCCTTGGGATTGATCCGGAACGTGACGAAGCTTCTCGCATCATCGATCTCGACGCTCTCGGCGAGCAGGCCATAGAGCGTGAAGGCCTCGTCCTGGCCGCGAGTCATCAGGCTTTCGATGACATAGCCGCGCATCTGCGGCACCGCGATGCCCCGGACGATGAAGGGGTTGAGGCTGTCGAAGGTGCCGAGAATGCCTTGGACCATGCGGCCGCCTTTCGGCGCGTCGGGATTGGCATAGGGCATCTGCCTGAAATCGGCTGGCAGGGCCGGGGCGCCATGCATGGCGATGGCATGGCTGGGATCGGCCTGTGCGGAATCGGCCACCGGGCCGGCCAGTGCCGTCCAGCAGGCCAGCGCCGCGATCAGTTTGCACAGGGTCGAAAGACCCTGTGCATCCGTGCGATTTGATTCGGTTGATTTCACAGAGGAACTTTACCATGGCTGCCCGCCCCGAACCCGTGCCATGCATCAAATAGGGCTGGCACCATTGATCTTTTCGTCGGCCGCTGTATTGAAAGCGGACAATTGACGAGGACGGCGCGGCCTGTCACGTAACGGCCGTAATTGGCACCGAGACACCCGTCAACGGGTGACTGTCAGCGCCGCCTCCGGGATATGAGCGCCTCCGTTCAGAAAGGGTTTTCCGCAATGAATTTCCGTCTCTTGGCTGCGTCGGTTCTGCCGCGCGGGCGGGGCTTCGCGCTTCTGGCGGCGACGGCCTTGACCGCCACGTTGATTGCTCCGGTTGCGCATGCGCAGGCACCTGCGCCCGGCGCACCTGCCGCGGCCCCGAAGGCTGCTGCGCCAAAGGCTGCACCGAAAGCCGCTCCGAAGGCCGCTGCTCCGGCCGCTCCCGCAGCCCAGGCCCCGGCCGCAGGCGCGCCTCCGGCCGATCAGCAGGTTCAGCTGATCTACGCACCCTGGACCAAGTTCTGCCTCAAGGGCCAGGACGCCAATGCCAAGCAGGTCTGCTTCACCGGCAAGGACGGCCGCATCGAGTCGGGCCAGCCGGTCATCGCCGCCGTCATCATCGAGCCGGAAGGCGAACCGAAGAAGATCCTGCGCGTGACGCTGCCGCTCGGCATGCAGCTTGTGCACGGCACCCGCGTGATCGTGGACAACAATGCTCCGGCGCAGAGCCCCTATGTGATCTGTTTCGCCAATGGCTGTATGTCGGATTACGAAGTCACCCCGGAACTGCTGGCCAATCTGAAGAAGGGCCAGAACCTGGTCGTTCAGGCGATCAATTCCAACGGCGCACCGCTGACGCTGCCGCTGCCGCTGGCCGAATTCGCCAAGGCCTATGACGGCCCGCCGACCGATCCGAAGGTGTTCGAAGAAACCCAGAAGAAACTGCAGGAAGAGCTGCAGAAGCGCGCTGCGGAAGCCCGCGCCAAGCTCGAAGCCCAGCAGCCCGCAGCTGGTGCAGCAGCGGCCGCTCCGGCCAATCCGGCCGCCAAGTAAGCTGGTTCAACAGACAAACGAAAAGGCGCTCAGAAATGAGCGCCTTTTTTGTTGGGTTGAGGAGGCGTTCTCCTATCGGCGTCTTCGGAGTTCGCTCTCGAAATCCCGTCCACCATAGGCGATGCTGACGATCTCAACCCGGGTTTTCAGAACTGAAATGCGATGACAAACTTGCCACAATCCTGAACGCATCAACAGATGCCTGGACATGGAAGCTGGGACGGCCCGGCGTCAGTTCAGCGATGGATTGCGCGGCCGGTAGCTGCCGGACTTGTCCTTGATGAAGATCTCGGCGACCTGGGAGTGCCGGATCGGCTCGCCGGACTCGTCGGGAAGCAGGTTCTGCTCGGAGACGTAGGCGACGTATTCCGACTCAGAGTTCTCGGCCAGCAGGTGGTAAAATGGCTGGTCCTTGTGCGGACGGACGTCCTCGGGGATCGACAGCCACCACTCTTCGGTGTTGTTGAATTCCGGATCGATGTCGAACACCACCCCCCGGAACGAAAAGATCCGGTGGCGGACGATCTGTCCAATCTGGAATTTGGCGGTCCGCGCTTTAATCATTCTGGTCGAATAGACCAGGATTGTGGCCGATGCTAGAGGCAAACGACGGAATTAAGACAGCCGCAAGCCGCTCCCCGCTATTCCGCCCGCCGTGGTGAAGAACCCAAAGTTCTGCATCAGCGCTCCTGGAAGGTATTGTTTGCAAAACCGTTTCGGAAGCGCGTTTTTTTCGAGCCACAAAGTTCTGTACCTCAGAGCCTTGTGGTTCTGTCGGGCAATTGAGTAGGAATACGATCCGTGATTGGCCAAGGCTGATTTTTTAGCGCGGTCTCAGGCGAGCGATCGAGGCTGACTACGGGCGAAGGCGGGTTGCAGCGCCGAGAGCAAAGTGTCGGTCCATCGTTCGAGGGGATGGCGCTTGCCAGCGGTCTCCGCCCCGAGAAAGTGCTGCGCCTCTACAAGGATCTCGGCATCACCTCGCTCGCAGAATTGGAAGCCGCCGCCAGGACGAGCGCATCAAGAAGGCCAGGGGACTTGGCGCTGCGCTTCAGGCCAAGATCCTGCAGAGCCTGGCCATCGCGAAAAGCGGAGAAGGTCGCCTCCACCTGCACCGTGCGAACGCGCATGACGAGGACTGTGCGCGCGCCGGGATAGCTGCGATGGTCTGGCTCGCGGTTCGCAACATCGATGACGCGGGCTAGAAGCGCTATCCTCGTTGAATCGGTCAGTTGGATCCCGACGCGGCTTGACCGGCCGAAGCATCCCATTTGTCGAACTCGCGCACCAGCTTTATCAACTGTTTGAGCAACATCGAGGAGTCGCTTTTTCGATAACTCATGATGATCGGTGAGATCATCTTTGGCTCGTCAAGTTCGATGAACCGCACGTCCTCACGCCCGAGCCGCCTCACGGACGCCGGCACGATGCAGACGCCTCCGCCGGAAGCCACCAGTCCTAGCGCGGTCTGCAATTCCTTCGCTTCCATCGCGATCTTCGGCTCGATACCCGCGTCACGGTAGAACGAAAGAACCTGATCGGCGTAGCTCGGCCGCGGCGACTTGGGGTAAACGATAAGAGGCTCATCGACCGTCGTTCGCAGACGTAATTTCCTCTTGCTCGTCGCCAGCTTATGCCAGTGCGGCACCGCGAGGCACAGACGTTCTTCGCGAATGACGCTGCGAACGATCGCCTCGTCGTCGAAACGCAGCCGACCGAAGCCGACATCGATGCGTCCGTCCTTCAAAGCCGCGACCTGCTCGAGCGTCGTCATCTCCAGGAGATTGACCTCCGCGCCGGGCACGATGATCCGGAACCGGCGGATGAGCTCCGGCAGAGCGTCGTACAGGGTGGAAGCTACGAAGCCGATATTGAATTGCAGGACCATACCGCTGGCGATCCGCTTCGTCATCGCACGCATTTCGTCGATGCGCTGCAGGATCTGACGCCCTTGTTCAAACAGGTATCGGCCGGGCTCTGTCAAGGTAACTGGGCGACCGCGATCGAGAAGGCGCACGCCCAGTTCCTCCTCGAGCTGCTGCACCTGTCGGCTCAACGGCGGTTGCGCGATATGCAGTTTTTCGGCGGCGCGGCTGAACGAGCCCTCTGCGGCCACAGTGGTGAAATAGCGCAGGTGACGGAGTTCCACGGAATAACCCTCTAACGCATTTATACTCATCCGGTATAGAAATAAACGCAATCGATCTTTTGCTTCACGCGGAGCCGCACCTATGCTCCGCCCAACGAAAAGACAGCTTCGGCGTCGCGGAGTGTCTGGTAGCAACGGAGGATCACATGCGTCCAGTCGTCATAGCCGCGGCAATTACGGGTTCCGTTCCACGCAAAAAGGACAATCCGGCGTTGCCGGTTTTGCCGGCTGAGCAGATCGAGTCGACCCACGCAGCCTATGAGGCGGGAGCGACGCTGGTTCATATCCATGTGAGGAATGACGACGAATCGCCGTCCTCGGATCCCGATCGGTTTGCGGCTGTCCAGGCCGGGGTGCGAAAGCATTGCCCTGGCATGATCGTGCAATTCTCGACCGGAGGTCGCGGTCGCGATCCAGCCGCACGAAGCCTCTCCCTGGTTCATCGACCGGACATGGCCTCACTCTCAACGGGCTCGGTGAATTTTCCGACTATCGTGTACGAAAACCCAGCATCGTTGGTAGGCGACCTCGCGACGGAAATGAAGAAGCACGACGTCCGACCGGAGATCGAGATCTTCGACTTGTCTCACGTCCACGGCGCCAAACGATTGATTGAGGCCGGCCTGATGTCATCGAGGCCGCACGTGCAGTTTGTGATGGGAGTCCAGAACGCGATGCCGGCGGATGAGCACCTGCTCGATATCCTGCTCGCGGAAACCAGACGCGTCATTCCCGACGCTACTTGGACCGCGGCCGGGATCGGTCGCCATCAGTCTATCGTCATGGACTGGGCGTTGCAGCGGCACGCCGACGCGGTGCGGACCGGGCTGGAGGATAATATTCGGATCGGCAAGGATCGGCTCGCCTCCGGAAACGACGAACTGGTGCGCCTAGCCGCCGGACTTATTCAAAAGCATGGATGTAGGCCGGCGACGCCCGCCGAAGCGAGGAGTTTGCTCGGCCTTCGAGAGCGATAAGCCCGATGCATTCCTCCGACGGCAGAAGGCGGCACAGAGCTCGAACTATGCGACGTAGGTATGAACATAGACCGAAGCGGTCCTGTTTCGATTAGGCGTTGCCCCTTAGGTTGGTTCCGTTTCATCCGCCATCGCACCGACGGCAGTCCCGCCAGTCCGCCGCTCACTGCGATGCTAACAGCTTCTTCAGTAGGGATAGAGCCGTGATCGTTTGCAGCTGCAACGCCCTCAGCGATGTCGAGATTAGATCCGCGATCGCAAGTGCCGCATCCTGCGCGCGGGTCAGTCGCGTGTACGCCTCGCTTGGTTGCGCGGCGAAATGCGGCCGCTGCGCCTTTACAATCGTCAAGGAAATCAGAAGCGTCGCGGGTATGGATCGAGCGGCGGTTGGAGTCGCTGACGCCCGCTAGACCGGCGTCAGAGTGCCGATCATCGGTCTAAGTACAAAACTGCGGGACCACGTGCCTTGAACTCGACGCGACTTACGCGCCGATGTTCGTCGTCGAGGCGAACCCATCCGAGGTCGACGCCGATCCACACCGCTTCAAGGCACCAGTCTGCTCGGGAGAGCGCTCGACCGACGGCAGCATGATTTCAAGCATCGCGCGAGCCCATTGCCGAACGATTTGCGGCAAAAGAGACCGGGGCGTCTGCCTTCGATTCTGTAAGCCTTAAACAGCCGCGACGCCTGGTCGATGAGGCCGACCGGACATCCGCCTCGGCTCAGTGATTGCCGTGCGCGCCAGCTGATATCTTCGGGAAGAACCGCTCGTACACGCGGGCCATCTTATACCTTTCGAGTATGAACTTTGACCCAATCGGTCTTTGCCATCGACGTCGCGGATCCCTAATTTTCAGCCGCGAAATAAGAATTCGAGGAAGCGCGGTGACGACGAAAGCCTCTCATATCGATACCTTTATCGTCGACGTGCCGACCATCCGGCCTCACGTGCTCGCCATGGCCACCATGCGCAGCCAGGCGGTGGTCCTCGTCCGGATCGCGTGTCCGGACGGCGTGACCGGGATCGGCGAGGGCACCACGATCGGCGGCCTGAGCTACGGCGACGAGAGTCCCGAGGGCATCAAGCTGGCCATCGACACCTACATCGCGCCGGTCCTGAAGACCTGCGATCTCTCCCGGGTCGCAGAGACGATGGCGAAGGTCGCTAAACATGTCGTCGGCAATCACATCGCCAAATGCGCGGTCGAGACAGCTCTGCTGGACGCCGCCGGCAAGCGGCTCGGCGTGCCGGTCTCCGAATTGATCGGCGGCGGCCGGGTACGGGACCGGCTTCCGGTAGCCTGGACGCTCGCGAGCGGAAACACCGCGCGCGACATCGAGGAAGCCGAGGCCATGATCGGGGCCCGGCGGCACTCGATCTTCAAGCTGAAGATCGGCAAGCGCAGCGTGGTCGACGACGTCGCCCACGTGGCGGCGATCAAGAAGGCGGTCGGCGACCGCGGCAGCGTCCGCGTTGACGTCAACCAGGGCTGGGACGAGGCGCAAGCCGATCTCGGCATGAAGATGCTGCAGGACGCCGGATGCGACCTCGTCGAGCAGCCGGTCGCGCGCGACGCGTTCGCGGCCATGGCACGCCTGTCCGCGCGTCACGGAATTCCGCTGATGGCGGACGAGGCGCTGCATGGTCCGCGTGACGCCTTCCGCATCGCCGCAAATGCAGGTGCCCGCGTGTTCGCCGTGAAGATCGCGCAGTCCGGCGGGCTTCATGCCGGCCGCGATGTCGCCGCCATCGCCGAGGCATCCGGCATCGGTCTCTACGGCGGCACCATGCTCGAGGCAGGCGTCGGCACGGCTGCCTCGGCCCACCTGTTCGCGACCTTTCCGACGCTCGCATGGGGCACCGAACTGTTCGGTCCGTTGCTGCTGACCGAGGAAATCCTGGCCGAGCCGCTCGACTACGCCGACTTCACGCTAGGCGTTCCCACGGGTCCAGGTCTGGGCATCGCGCTTGACGAAGACAAGGTCGCCCGTTTCCGCCGCGACCGGACGGCGCCGACCCTGCACGTCGTCGCAGCAAAGGGAGGTTGAGTCATGCTGACCATGGTCCGGTTGAACGTGCGGATACCGCTGGACTTCGACAAGCAGGAAGCCGCGCGCCTTAAGGCACGCGAGAAGGAGCGCTTCCAGGAACTGCAGCGCGCCGGCAAGTGGCGACACATCTGGCGCGTCGTCGGCCTCTACGCGAACGTCAGCATCTTCGACGTCGAAAGCACCGCCGAACTCCACGACATCCTGACGAGCCTGCCGCTCTATCCGTTCATGGAGATGGACGTGACGCCGCTCTGCCGGCACCCGTCTTCGCTGCATGAGGACGACCGCTAACGCGTCGAACCGAACTACGAACTTCCGCGCAGCGGACTGAAAACCAAGGGAGAGACGACATGGATACGAACTTCGTGAAGACCCCGGAAGTCCAGGCACTGCTTGACAAGGCCGCCGGTCTCAACCAATCGGGCGGCGACGCCCGCCTGAAGGCGATCTTCCGTGACATCGTGGAAGCCGCCGCCCAGATCATCGTCCGCCACGACATCAGCGAAGACGAATTCTGGGGCGCGGTGAACTTCATGCAGAAGGGCGCGCCGGAATACGGCCTGATGGTCCCCGGTTCCGGTCTCGAGCATTTCCTCGACCTCTTCATGGACGCAAAAGACGCGGAAGCCGGGCTCACCGGCGGCACGCCGCGCACGATCGAAGGTCCTCTCTACGTGGCGGGCGCGCCGCTCCAGGAAGGCGACGTCAATCTCACCAAGGACGCGGACCAGACCGGCAGCCTCTACATGCGCGGCAAGGTGACCGGTCCGGACGGGGAGCCGGTGAAGAACGCGGTGGTGCACGTATGGCACGCCAACTCGCAGGGCTGGTACTCGCACTTCGACCCTACCCGCGAACAGACCCCGTTCAACAACCGCGCCCGCATCAAGCTCGGTCCGGACGGCAACTATGCGTTCCACTCGAAGATGCCGAACGGTTACTCCGTGCCGCCGGGCGGCGCCACCGACACGCTGATGAAGGCGATCGGCCGCCACGGTCATCGTCCGGCACACGTGCATTTCTTCATCGAGGCGCCCGGCTACCGCAAGCTGACCACGCAGATCAACTTCGGCGATGATCCGCACGCGGCCGACGATTTCGCGTTCGCTACCCGCGACGGTCTCCTGCCGATGCCGCAGCGTCAGGACGATAGCGCCTACATAAATTTCGACTTCCAGCTTCAGCGCGCCTCGGACGGCGCCGACGAACAGCTTTCGACCCGGCAGCGCGCCGAGGCGGCATAGCCCCGGTCCGAAATCGACCCGAAAACGAACCACAGGAGAGGAACGATGACGACGGTACTTGAGCGCATCGAAGGCGCGGTGGTCGAGGACAAGGAGCGCGGCCTGTTCAGGTGCCGTCGCGACATCTTCACCGACGGCGAGATGTACGACCTCGAGATGCGGCACATCTTCGAAGGCAACTGGGTCTACCTGGCCCATGAAAGCCAGATCCCGGACAACAACGACTACTTCGGCACCTGGATCGGCCGCAAGCCGGTCATGATCACCCGCGACAAGGCCGGCAAGCTCCACGCCATGATCAACGCCTGCGCGCATCGCGGCGCGATGCTGTGCCGGCGCAAACACGGCAACAAGGCAAGCTTCACTTGTCCGTTCCACGGCTGGACGTTCAGCAACGCGGGCAAGCTCCTGAAGGTGAAGGACGGCAAGAACGGAGATTATCCAGCCTCGTTCAACACGGAAGGCTCGCACGACCTGGCCAGGGTGCCGCGGTTCGAAAGCTACCGGGGCTTCCTGTTCGGCAGCCTGAATGCCGACGTCCCGTCGCTCGAGGAGCATCTCGGCGGCGCCAAGGCCGTGATCGACCAGATCGTCGACGGTGCGCCCGACGGCATCGAGGTGCTGCGCGGCAATTCCTCATACATCTACGACGGCAACTGGAAACTCCAGATGGAGAACGGCGCCGACGGCTATCACGTGAGTTCGGTGCACTGGAATTATTCGGCGACGATGGGCCGCCGCAACTACGAAAGCGAAGGCACCAAGACGGTCGACGCGAATGGCTGGTCGAAGAGCGTCGGCGGCGTCTACGGCTTCGAGAACGGCCATATCCTGCTGTGGACCAATCTTCTCAATCCCGAAGTCCGTCCCGTATTCAACCATAAGGACGAGATCGAAAGCCGTCTCGGCAAGGACCGCGCCGGCTTCATCGTCGGGCAGACGCGCAATCTCGGCATCTACCCGAACCTCTATCTGATGGACCAGTTCTCGACCCAGATCCGGGTCGTGCGGCCGATCAGCGTCAACGAGACCGAGGTCACGATCTACTGCTTCGCGCCGAAGGGCGAGAACACAGAGGAGCGCGCCGTCCGCATCCGGCAATACGAAGACTTCTTCAACGTCTCGGGCATGGGCACCCCCGACGACCTCGAGGAATTCCGCGCCTGCCAGACGGCCTACGTCGGCGCCGGCGACCTCTGGAACGACCTCAGCCGCGGCGCCGTCCACTGGATCGACGGTCCGGACGAAAACGCCAAGGCGATCGGTCTGAAGCCGCTCCTGAGCGGCGAACGCAGCGAGGACGAGGGTCTTTTCGTGCGTCAGCACGAATTCTGGGCGAAGTCGCTGCGCGAAGCGATTCTCCGGACAGGCGGCGACACCGAACGCGCCCTCGCGACACAGGGAGAAGCAGCATGACCGCCACGGCAGCCGTAGCCACGTCTCCCTCGACGAAGCTCGATCTCGAGCAGATCCGCGCCTTCCTCTATCGCGAGGCTCGCCTTCTGGACGATCGCCAGTGGGACGACTGGATCAAGCTCTACTCGCCCGACGCCGTGTTCTGGATGCCTTCCTGGGACGACGACGACCAGTTGGTCGAGGATCCCCAGAAGGACATCTCGCTGATCTACTATCCCAACCGCGAGGGTCTGGAGGACCGCGTCTTCAGGATCAAGACGGAGCGCTCCGGCGCCAGCACGCCGGAGCCCCGGACCAGCCACAACGTCTCCAACATCGAGATCGTGGCGGAACGGGAAGGAGAAGTCGACGTGCGCTTCAACTGGCACACGCTGAGCCACCGTTACAAGAAGACGGATACCTTCTTCGGCACGGCCTTCTACACACTGGATACGGCCGGCGACGAGCCGCGCATCGCCGCCAAGACGGTCGTTCTCAAGAGCGACTACATCCACCAGGTGATCGACATCTATCACATCTGACGCGGCGTCGGCCGACCGGAGCGGTGACATGACCTATCGCATAGCGCTCAATTTCGAAGACGGGGCGACCCGCTTCATCGACTGCAACGAGGGCGAAAAAGTCCTCGACGCGGCCTACCGCAACAAGATCAATCTGCCGATGGACTGCTCGGACGGGGTATGCGGCACGTGCAAATGCCGCTGCGAGCAGGGCGAATACGATCTCGGCGATGAGTATCTCGAGGATGCCCTGAGTGAGACGGAAGCCGAGGAGGGAATGGTACTGACCTGCCAGATGGTGGCGTCGTCGGACTGCGTCATCTCCGTTCCGGTGCCGTCCGGTGCGTGCAAGGTCAAACCGGCCGAGCACGGCGGGGAAGTAAGTTCGGTCGAACTCGTCTCGGACAGCACCATCATCCTCAAATTGAAGCTCGACAAGCCCGACGCGGTCGGCTTCCTCCCCGGTCAGTACGTCAATCTGACCGTTCCGGGAACAAGCGAGCACCGCTCCTACTCCTTCAGTTCGAAGGTCGGAGCGAGCGAAGCCAGCTTCCTCATCCGCAACGTGCCCGGCGGCCTCATGAGCGGCTGGCTCGCGAGCGACGCCAAGGCCGGCGTCCGGATGAAGTTCGTCGGTCCGCAGGGCAGTTTCTTCCTGAGGGCGGTCGACCGTCCGGTCGTAATGCTGGCCGGCGGCACGGGGCTGGCGCCTATCCTTTCGATGCTGGAGGTTCTCGCGGACCGGGGGACCGATCAGCCGGTGCATCTGATCTACGGCGTCACCAACGACAGCGACTTGGTCGAGATCGAACGGATCGAGGCGCTCGCGAACAGGCTGCCCACGTTGACGTGGGCAACTTGCGTCGCCGATCAGGGTAGCTCGCACCCCCTCAAGGGCTACGTCACCGCGCACCTGGCCGACGAACACCTCAACGCCGGCGACTGCGACGTCTACCTGTGCGGTCCGCCCCCCATGGTAGAGGCGGTGCGGGGCTTCTTCACGGAGAAAGGCGTCAATCCTTCGCACTTCTTCTACGAAAAGTTCTCGGCGACCGAAGCGGTGGCGGCATGATCTTCCAGGGTCGCTTCGCCGGTAAGACGCTGGTCGTCACCGGGGCCGCGCAAGGCATCGGGCGGGCTGTGGCGCTGCGCGCCGCCGCCGAAGGCGGCAATGTCCTGTTCGTCGATCGCGCGGACTTCGTGAAAGAGGTTGCGGCGGAAGCTGGCTCCCGCGGATCTGGCTTCGTCTGCGATCTCGAGACCTACGACGGGGCGGCGGCGGCGATGGCCGAAGCGGTCGGCCGCTTTGGCGGAATCGATATCCTCATAAACAATGTCGGCGGCGCGATCCGGATGCGGCCGTACGACCGGTTCGAACCGCCACAGATCGAGGCGGAGATCCGCCGATCGCTGATGCCGACGCTGTGGTGCTGTCATGCGGTACTCCCGCACTTGATCGAACGTGGCCGTGGCACGATCGTCAACGTGTCGTCGAACGCGACCCGGGGAATCCATCGCGTGCCGTATTCCGCAGCCAAGGGCGGGATCAACGCCGTCACGCAGAGCCTGGCGATGGAGTTTGCTTCTCGGGACATCCGCGTCGTCGCGACGGCGCCGGGAGGCACCGAGGCGCCGCCCCGTCGGGTACCGCGCAACGCCGACGGCGACACTGCGGAAGAGAAAGAATGGATGACCGATGTGGTCAAGCAGGTCGAGGCGTCCAGCTTCCTCAAGCGATACGGAACGATCGACGAGCAGGTCGCCCCGATCCTGTTTCTGGCATCTGACGAGGCGAGCTATTTGACCGGAAACATCCTGCCGGTTGCCGGTGGCGACCTCGGCTAGTCGCCCGACGACCCCGTTTCGACCGTCTATCTCCAGATCGGCGTCGGGCCGATCCCATAGCCAGGCCGCGGGCACGCCGGCGGCGAACGGCGTGTCACGTCGGAGGGGCCGCTTTCTCGGGAACTTCCCGGGTGGGATGCTCCGAATATTTTGCGGTCGGAAGTTGCCACTTGTACCGGATCGCCAACAGGCGAAGTCCGAAGCACAGCGCCAAAGCCACGATGGCGACCGGCGTGATCGGCAGTTGCAATAAGTGACCGATCACCACGACCCCCGCGGCGGCAGGCGCCGCTACGTTCTTTCGCGTCAAGTCGCCTTGGTTCGCGGCCGCGACTATTGCTTCCTGATGAAGTCTCCGCCTTTTACTCAAATTGGACTCTACGAACGATTCGGCAGGGTCGCTTGGCTTGCTAAGCCAGACGTCGTGATGAGGCGGCAAGGATTTTGGCACGTTTTTCCAGGCGAGGGGCCGTGCCGCGCGAAAGAGTGCTCAAACACGGGATTTCCTCGCGATAAAACGGATTTTCGATCGGTCGGAAGACCTTCGTCCTGTCGCCGACAGAACTTTGGCTCAAAAGTGCAGAACTTTGGGTGTCCCACCACCGCCCGCCGGGCCAAGAACCAAGAAAAACACGCACAGCATGATGGACGTCCTCAATCTCGCATTGCCGTATTTCGGGCTGATCTTCATCGGGTTTGCCTGCGGCAAGGTGAAGAACCTGCCCGAAACGGGCCTCGCATGGATGAATTTCTTCCTCCTCTATGTGTCGCTGCCGGCGCTGTTCTTTCGGATCATGGCGAAGACGCCGTTCGAGGAACTCAACAATCTGC
Source organism: Tardiphaga sp. GW822-FHT04G09 (assembly GCF_058800725.1). Lineage (NCBI taxonomy): Bacteria > Pseudomonadati > Pseudomonadota > Alphaproteobacteria > Hyphomicrobiales > Nitrobacteraceae > Tardiphaga > Tardiphaga sp. GW822-FHT04G09. The sequence continues at coordinate 164,803 of NZ_JBXAMO010000007.1, forward strand.
CCTTCGTGATCGGCACCACGCTGGCGACCGCGACGGCGTTCTTCCTGTCGGTCGGCACTGGTAAGTTCCTTGGCCGGCTCACCATGCGCGAGGCCGGAATGGCGGGGCTCGCCGGCGGCTACGGCAATATCGGCTATATGGGGCCCGGGCTCGCGCTCGCGGTGCTTGGGCCGAAGGCCGCGGTGCCGACGGCGCTGGTGTTCTGTTTCGACAGCATCTTCCTGTTCTCCATCGCGCCGCTGATGATGGCGCTGACGTCAGGCGACAAGCGTCCGCTGCTGCCGACCATCGGCATCGTCATCAGGCATATCGTGCTGCATCCACTGATCGTGGCAGCCTATCTCGGCGCGTTCGTCGCGGCGTTTCATATCCAGATGCCGGTTGCGATCGATGGCATGCTGCTGTTCCTGCAGAATTCGGCTGCACCTGTTGCGCTGTTCGCGCTCGGCGTGACGGTTGCCTTGCGCCCGCTTGGGCGCGTGCCGTGGGAGGTGCCCGGCCTGATCTTCATCAAGCTGCTGATCCATCCGTTGATCGTATTCGGCCTGATGCTGTTGCTCGGGCCGTTCCCGCCGTTCTGGGCCGCGACGGCCGTGCTGCTCGCATCCTTACCACCGGCGCTGAACGTATTCGTGATCGCGCGGCAGTATGACAGCTGGATCGAACCTGCGTCGGTCGCGGTGCTGCTGGGCACCTTCGTGTCCGTGCTGACGCTGACGTCGGTGATGTACTTCCTGAAGACAGGCCAGATCGCGTTCCCGTAGGATGGGTAGAGCGTCTTCGCGAAACCCATCAATCATCGTGTCACGTAAGGTGATGGGTTTCGCTGCGCTCTACCCATCCTACAAGGAGCTACGACGCACTCTTTCGCCACGATGGCGACAGGCCCTCGCGCATCGCAAGGCGGCGCAACGGGCCGATGGCACCCATCGCATGCATACCGGCGGCGCGGATCGCCTGCATCGGCAGGAGATCGCTGAGCAGCGAACGGTTCGCCATGTCGATGGCAAAGGTGCGCGAGGAGATATCGCTGCGCCTGATCTTCTCGAAACGCGCCAGCACCGGCGTTGCCCCGATATCCGCGCCATTCATGCCGGCATCGCGAACGACGTCAGCGATATCGCCGGCGTCGCGCAGGCCAAGATTCAGGCCCTGCGCACCGATCGGCGGCACCACATGGGCGGCTTCGCCGACCAGCACGATGCGGTTCTTCGTGAGTTGTGCGGGCTGCTCGATGGCCAGCGGGAACATGTGTCGACCCGGCTCGACCTGAACCCGGCCGAGGATCGAATGCGATTGCTTCTCTGCGGCGTCCGAGAGGGCTTCGTCGCTCAGTGCCATCAGGCGCTCGGCATCACGCGGTTTGTTGACCCAGACGACGCTGGAGCGGTTGCCGGGCAGGGGCACGAACACGCAGGGACCGGCGGGGGTATGAAACTCCGTCGACATGTTCTTGTGCGACCGGCTATGCGCGATGTTGAAGGTCAGCGCGGTCTGCTCAAGCGCGCGTCGTTTGACTGAAATGCCTGCGGCTTCGCGGCACAGGGATCGGCGGCCATCTGCGCCGACGATCAGCCGCGCGGCCAGCACCTGGCCTTGCCGCGTGCGGACCTGAACCTGCATCTCGTCCGGCGTGACCGTATCGGCCTCGTCATCGATGCGAATGAGATTTGTCAGCTCGGCTGCGCGCGCTTCGAGCGCGATCATCAATTCGCGGTTCTCGATATTGTAGCCGAAGGTCTCGAGGCCGATCTCGCTGGAGACGAATTTGACTTCGGGCGCGCGGATCAGCCGGCCCGTGTCGTCCACCAGCCGCATGGTGGTCAGGGCGGCCGCCTTGTCGGCGCAGCGGCGCCAGACATCGAGGCTGTCCAGAAACGCGACGGAGCCGCCAAGCAGCGCGGTCGTGCGGTTGTCGCCATAGGGGACGCGGCGGGCGACCAGGGCGGTACGGGCGCCGGTCTCGGCCAGCGCGAGGGCCGCAGCAAGGCCGGCAGGGCCGCCGCCGACAACGGCGACATCATAGGTGGAGGTGGAAACAGAGGTCTCGGTCATGGCCGGACCATCGGCTTTTGGCCCGGTATTTTCAAGCCGTTACGCGCCGCGAAATCGTTCCGGCGTCGTCGAGTGGCCGAGTGCCGCATCGGCGCCTGTGCAAATCGGGCGGATTCCTGCTAGCAATTCCCGGCACATGACCGCTTCGAGTCCGGACCAATTCCCGTCGTCGTCACGATCCGCGCGCGCGGCGGCGTTCTCGGTTCACATCTTTACTGCGCTCGGTGCCGGCGTGGCGCTCATTGCCATGATGAGCGCCGTGCGCGGCGAATGGGCTGCGATGTTCGGCTGGCTCGGTCTGGCGCTGATCATCGACGCGCTCGACGGTCCGATCGCGCGACACTTGGACGTCGGCCGGGTGCTGCCGGATTGGTCGGGCGATGCGCTCGATTTCGTGGTCGATTTTCTTACCTATGTGTTCGTTCCGGCCTATGCGATTGCGGCGTCCGGTCTGTTGGTGCCGTGGACGGCGGTGCTGCTCGGCGCCGGTATCGTCGTCACCAGCGCACTATATTTTGCCGACAAGCGCATGAAGACCGACGACAACCACTTTCGCGGATTTCCGGCACTGTGGAATGGGGCGGCGTTCTATCTGTTCCTGCTGCAACCATCCCCTGCCGTCGCAAGCCTGGCGATGCTGGCGCTGATCGTCCTGACTTTCGTGCCGGTGCATGTGCTGCATCCCGTTCGCGTAATGCGCCTGCGCCGCTTGAACCTGTCACTGATGGCGATCTGGGCCGTGCTCGCCGTCATCACGCTGATACAGAATTTCGCTGTTGCTTGGCCTGTTACGGTCGCGCTCTGCGCGATCGCTTTTTACATTCTCTGCGGTGACGCCGTCATCCGCCTCATGAGGCCCTCCAGATCATGATCGAACTGTTTTCCAGCCCCGAAGCCTGGGCCGCACTGCTGACATTGACCGCTCTCGAAATCGTGCTCGGCATTGACAACGTGATCTTCCTGTCGGTGCTGGTGTCACGGCTTCCGGAGCCGCGGGCCACGCGCGCACGCCAGATCGGTCTCGCCCTGGCATTGGTGTTTCGTATCATCCTGCTGAGCGTCCTTGTCTGGCTGATCGGCCTGACTGAACCGGTGATCTCCGTGAGGGGTCTCGCGCTGTCGTGGCGCGATATCATCCTGATCGGCGGCGGTCTGTTCCTGATCGCCAAGGCGACGCACGAAATTCATGCCGAGGTCGAGGCGCGGGAAGGGCACGGCGACGAGAGGTCGGCCCCGAACGCCTTTGCCTGGGTGATCCTGCAGGTCGTGGTCGTCGATCTCGTGTTCTCGCTCGACTCCATCATCACGGCGATCGGTATGGCGCAGGACATCGAGATCATGGTTGCCGCCGTCATCATTGCCTGTGCGGTGATGTATGTATCGTCCGGGCCGGTGGCGCGCTTCGTGGCGCAATATCCCACCACCAAGATGCTGGCGCTGGCTTTCCTCGTGCTGATCGGCGTCTCGCTGGTTGCAGACGGATTCAAATTCCACATCCCGCGCGGCTACATCTATTTCGCCATCCTGTTCTCGTCGGCGGTCGAGCTGTTCAATGTGCTGGCGAAGCGCAACCGCCGAAAGCGGGCCCAATCGGGCACAGGTTGACATCACGCGGCTGTTGGTTATCGCTTGAGACCAAAGTCATTCAGGGAGATTGAACGATGACCAAGGCCATTCGCGTCCACGAAATCGGTGGACCTGAAGTCCTCACCTATGAAGACGTGCAGGTTCCGGCCCCGGCAGCGGGCGAGGTGCGCATCCGCCAGCATGCCATCGGCGTCAATTTCATCGATACGTATTTCCGCAGCGGTCTCTACAAGGCGCCGCAGCTGCCATTCATCGCCGGCAATGAAGCCTCCGGCGAAGTCATCGAGGTCGGTCCCGGCGTTACAGGCTTCCATCCCGGCGACCGCGTTGCCTATTATTCAAATCTCGGCAGCTATGCCACTGAGCGCGTCTTCGCTGCAGACCGGCTGGTGAAGCTGCCCGACCTGATCACCCACGAGCAGGGCGCCGTGCTGATGCTCAAGGGCCTCACGGTCTGGTATCTGCTGCACAAGACCTTCAAGGTCGAGCCGCATCACCGCGTGCTGATCCATGCCGCGGCGGGCGGCATCGGACTGCTTGCCTGCCAGTGGGCCAAGGCCATGGGTGCACATGTGATCGGCACCGTCGGCTCGAAGGAGAAGGGCGAGTTGGCACTGGCCAATGGCTGCGATCACGTCATCTATTACAACGAAGAGAACTTCGTCGATCGCGTGAAGCAGATCAGCCGTAACGAACTGTGCGATGTCGTCTATGACGGTGTGGGCAAGACCACCTATCCGGGCTCGCTGTCGTGCCTGAAGCCGCGTGGCATGTGGGTATCGTTCGGCAATGCGTCAGGCCCGGTGCCGCCATTCGCGATCGCCGAACTCAACAATCACGGCTCGCTGTTCGCGACGCGCCCGAAGCTGAACGACTATGTCGCCAAGCGCTCTGAATTGCTGGAGGGCGCCGACACGCTGTTCTCGGCTGTGATCGACGGCAAGCTGCATGTGCCGATCAATCACGCCTATGCGCTGAAGGATGCAGCCAAGGCGCATGTGGATCTGGAAGCACGCAAGACCACGGGCGCGGTGATTTTGAAGGTGTGAGGTTTGTTCTTTTCCCTCCCCCTGGTGGGGAGGGAAACCACCGCCGCCGGCACTTTTATTAAAACCCCGCCACGGTCCCGTGCAGATCATACGCATCCGCGCGCTCGATCTTCGCCGTGACGATCTCGCCGACCTTCAGCGGCCGGCGTGCGGTGATGTAGACCGAACCGTCGATATCGGGAGCGTCGGCCTTCGAGCGGCCCTTCGACACGGTCGGGCCGACCTCGTCGATGATGATCTGCTGCCGGGTGCCGACCTTGCGCTTGAGGCGACGCGCGGAGATCTTCTGCTGGCGCTCCATCAGTGCATTCCAGCGCTGCTGCTTGATTTCTTCGGGCACCGCATTGGCGATGGCATTGGAGGTCGCGCCCGCCACGGACTCGTATTTGAACGCGCCGACGCGATCGATCTGCGCTTCTTCCAGCCAGTCCAGGAGATACTGGAAGTCGCTTTCGGTCTCGCCAGGGAAGCCGACGATGAAGGTCGAGCGGAGTGTGAGATCCGGGCACATCTCGCGCCACGTCTTGATGCGGGCGAGGGTCTTGTCCTGCGCGGCCGGGCGCTTCATCGCCTTGAGCACCTCGGGAGCCGCATGCTGGAACGGGATGTCGAGATAGGGCAGCACATTGCTGCCGGCATTCATCAGGCCGATGACTTCGTCGACATGCGGATACGGGTAAACATATTGCAGCCGCACCCAGGCGCCGAGTTCACCGAGCTCTTTCGCCAGATCGTAGAACTTGGCGCGGACCTCACGGTCCTTCCACGGGCTGCTGGCATATTTGATATCGACGCCATAGGCGGAGGTGTCCTGCGACACGACCAGCAATTCCTTGACGCCGGCCTTCACCAGCTTCTCAGCCTCCAGCAGCACTTCGTTGGCAGGGCGTGAGACGAGATCGCCACGCAGCTTCGGGATGATGCAGAAGGTGCAGCGGTTGTTGCAGCCTTCGGAAATTTTCAGATAGGCGTAGTGCCGCGGCGTCAGCTTGATGCCCTGCGGCGGCACGAGATCGATATGCGGATTGTGCACCGGCGGCAGCGCGCGGTGCACGGCGTCGAGCACGCTCTCATATTGCTGAGGGCCGGTAATCGACAGCAGGTTGGGATAAGCGGCTTCGATCTGCTCGGGCTCGGCGCCCATGCAGCCGGTGACGATGACCTTGCCATTCTGCGCCATGGCTTCGCCGATGGCGCCCAGCGACTCCGCCTTGGCACTGTCGAGGAAGCCGCAGGTGTTGACGATGACGATGTCGGCACCGTCGTGCTTGCGTGCGAGTTCGTAACCTTCGGCCCGCAGGCGCGTGATGATGCGCTCGGAATCCACCAGGGCCTTCGGGCATCCCAGTGACACAAAGGAGATTTTCGGCGCGGCGGCCTGTTGCATGTTCGATCTGCCTGATTGAGAGGCAGCAGGTAGTCCCATTTGCCCATAATTACAAGGCTTTAAGCCGTGCGCGGGCGTGCTATGGGTATTCCGCATCCCTGTGAGTGCCCGATGGCTGCCGACCAGTCGCCCAAAATTGTCATTGTCGACGAAAGCCCGATTCGGGCCGCGATCCTCGAGGAAGGGCTGCGGGAGGCGGGCTATATCGACGTCCAGCACATCCGGGAAATGCACAATCTGCTCGCCCGGATCTACGCCCTGGACCCCGACGTCATCGTCATCGACCTGGAAAACCCCAGCCGTGACGTGCTGGAACAAATGTTCCAGGTCAGCCGCGCGGTGCGCCGGCCGGTGGCGATGTTCGTCGACCAGAGCGACGCCGAGGCGGCCCGGGCGTCAGTCGAGGCAGGGGTATCCTCTTACATCGTGGACGGGCTGAAGAAGGAGCGGATCAAGCCGATCCTCGATCTCTGCATCTCCCGTTTCAATGCCTTCTCCAAACTGCAGGACGAGCTCGAGCGCACCAAGTCGGCGCTGGAGGAGCGCAAGATCATCGACCGCGCCAAGGGCATCGTGATGAAGGTCAAGGGCCTCACGGAAGAAGAGGCTTACGTATTGCTGCGATCCACGGCGATGCGCGAGAAGAAGAAAATCGGTGAGATCGCACAGTCGATCGTCACCGCAGCGGAGTTGCTGAAATGACCGATCACCCGCTTCGTATTGGTTTCATTCCGCTGGTCGATGCCGCCGCGTTGATTGTCGCCGTCGACAAGGGCTTCACCAGGGCCGAAGGGCTGGACGTTACGCTGGTGCGCGAAGTGTCGTGGTCGAATGTCCGCGACAAGCTCAACATCGGCCTGTTCGAAGCGGCGCATCTTCTGGCGCCCGTTGCCATCGCTTCCAGCCTCGGGCTCGGGCATGTGAAAGTGCCGATCGTGGCGCCGTTCAATCTCGGCATCAACGGCAACGCCATTACGGTCTCGCCGGCTCTGCATGCCGCATTGATGGCTGAACTGGATGGCAATCCCACCGATCCGATGGCCACTGCGCAGGCACTGCGCCGTGTGGTGGCGGCCCGCAGCAAGGCCGGCGCCGAGCCGTTGACCTTTGGCATGACGTTTCCGTTCTCGACCCATAACTATCAACTGCGATTCTGGATGGCGGCCGGCGGTGTCGATCCCGACGAGGACGTGCGCCTCGTGGTGCTGCCGCCGCCTTACATGGTGGACAGCCTCGCCAATGGTCACGTGGACGCGTTCTGCGTCGGCGCGCCGTGGAATTCGGTCGCCGTCGATCTCGGCGTCGGCCACATCCTGCATTTCGTCTCCGACATCCTGCTGTGCGCTGCCGAGAAGGTGCTGGCGGTCCGGCAGGCCTGGGCGGAGAAGAATCCGGACACCGTCGCCGCATTGACGCGTGCGCATGTGAAGGCCGCGGCCTTCATCGAGGCCCCAGGAAATCGCGACGAGACCGCGGCCATTCTGGCCAAGCCCGAACATATCGGCGTCTCGCCGGAGGTCTTGTTGCGGACGCTGGATGGCCGGCTGAAGATTTCACCTGACGGCACCATGCGTGAGAGCGGCCGCTATCTGCTGGTCGGCCGTGAAGGGGCGGGGCGTCCCGACCCGCGCCAGGCGACGTGGCTTTATGCGCAGATGGTGCGTTGGGGGCAGGCCTCTATCAGCCCGGAAGCGCAGAAGACCGCCGAGGCGGTCTTCCGGCCAGATCTCTACGATGCGGCGCTGGGGATCGCGCCAAGCGCCAGCAGCGACGTGCCGGATGGGGTCGGTGCCTTTGCCGGCCCGGCGTTCGATCCCGATAATATCGCGGCGCATCTGGCTGCGTTCGAAATCGCGCATATGAAGTCGTAGCGGCTGCGTCAGCTCGCCGACTTGTGGATGCCGCATTCCGTCTTGGCCCGGCCGCGCCATCGGCCTGCGCGCGGGTCTTCGTCGGGTGAGGTGCGCGTCGTGCAGGGCATGCAGCCTACCGAGGCAAAGCCCGATGCGACGAGCGGATGCGGCGGCAGGTTTGCGGACGCGTAGATCAGCCTGATCTCGTCCGGCTCCACATTGGCGAACGGATTGAATTTCAGCTTGTCGCCATCGGTCTCGACCACCGGGATGGCCGCGCGTAATCCGCCCTGAAATCGTTTGCGGCCATTGATCCAGGCACCGAACGGCGCCAGGGCATGTGCCAGCGGTTCGACCTTTCGGATACGGCAGCAGCTATCGGGATCGGATGACCATAGGTCTCCGTCACTGTCGTGAGCAGCGAGCGCGTCCGCTGCGGGACGTATCGTCCGCACGTCGCGCAGGCCCAGCGTCGCGATCAGCTGATCGCGATAGGCAAGGGTCTCCTCGAACATCCAGCCAGTGTCGAGAAACAATACGGGAATGGCGGTGTCGACATCGGCCATTACCTTCAGCAGCGCCGCCGCCTCCGTGCCGAACGAGGACACCAGTGCGAGTTGATCGCGGCCCACCAGACGCAGCGCTGCGGCGACCACCTCGGCCGGCGAGGCGGATTGCAGCGTCCGGTCCCATTCATCGGCACTTGCGGTGGCTTGCGGCGGCGACATCACACACTCCTGAGCAACTCCAGCTTGACTGGAATAAGATTCTATATATCAGTTATTTATCGCCATTGAATAGAAGTATATTCTTTCTATTCAACAAAGGCAGTTTAGATTTTTTAACTCCGCAAATCCAGTTCCAGAGATGCAATTTCTCCGAGCATGCCCGCCTCGCGAGCAAGGACGAATCTCACGGCGGTTTTGAGGGTTTGGAGAAGGCGTATGACGTCAACCAATCTTGAGCGCGTCCGATCCGACGTCGCGTCGATGGATCACCTCGATCAACTGGAAGCACAGAGCATCTACATTCTCCGCGAAGCCTTCGCGCGATTGAAGAAGCTGGCCTTGCTGTGGTCACTCGGCAAGGATTCCAACGTGATGATCTGGCTGGCGCGCAAGGCGTTCTTCGGTCGCGTGCCGTTTCCCGCGCTGCATGTGGATACCGGCAAGAAGTTTCCCGAGATGTACGCGTTCCGCGATCGATACGCGGATGAGTGGGGACTCGACCTCACCATCGAATACTGCCCGTCGATCGACAGCGTCGACCCGACGCTGCCGCCGGCGGCGCGATCCGCGGCGCGCAAGACCGAAGGGCTCAAGCTGGCGCTTGCCAAGCACGGTTTCGACGGATTGATCGCCGGCATCCGGCGCGACGAAGAGGCGACCCGTGCCAAGGAGCGCGTGTTCTCGCCGCGCGGCGTCGAAGGCGGATGGGACGTGCGCGATCAGCCGCCGGAATTCTGGGATCAGTTCAACGCTTCGCCGCCGCCCGGCGCGCATCTGCGCATTCATCCCATCCTGCATTGGACCGAAGCCGACATCTGGGCGTACACGGCGCGGGAAAACATCCCGATCATTCCGCTGTATCTGGCCAAGGACGGCAAGCGCTACCGCTCGCTGGGCGATGCCGACATCACCAATCCCGTCGCGTCCACTGCCAGCACGATCGCCGAAATCCTGATCGAGCTCGACGGGACCACCGTGCCCGAGCGCGCCGGCCGCGCACTCGATCACGAGACCGAAGATGCCTTCGAGCGACTGCGCGTCGCCGGCTATCTCTAAGAGGTGATGCCATGACCAAACCCGTCAACCCGGTTTCGCTCGGGATGCCCAACGGCACCACACGTCCGCAATTGCGCATCGTCATCGTCGGCCATGTGGATCACGGCAAGTCGACCCTGGTCGGCCGACTGCTGCACGAGACCGGCGGCCTGCCGGACGGCAAGCTGGAGATGCTGAAAGCGGTCAGCGCGCGGCGCGGCATGCCCTTCGAATGGTCGTTCCTGCTCGATGCGTTGCAGACCGAGCGTGACCAGGGCATCACCATCGACACCACGCAGATCCGCTTCCGCACCAAGTTGCGCGACGTCATTCTGATCGACGCGCCCGGCCACGCCGAATTTCTGCGCAACATGATCACCGGCGCGTCGCAGGCCGATGGCGCCGTGCTCATCATCGATGCGCTGGAAGGCGTGCGCGATCAGACCCGGCGCCATGCCTATCTGCTGCATCTATTGGGCGTGAGACAGGTCGCCGTCGTCGTCAACAAGATGGACCGCGTTGATTTCAGCGCCGCTCGCTTTCAGGCGATCAGCGACGAAATCTCGGCGCATCTCATCGAACTCGGCGTCACGCCCGCCGCGGTGATTCCGATTTCGGCGCGGGACGGCGATGGTGTGGCCACCCATACCGACCGTATCGGCTGGTATCGCGGACCGACCGTTGTAGGTGCGCTCGATGCACTGACGCCGGCGCTCGCGCTTGATGAATTGCCGCTGCGACTGCCGGTGCAGGCGATCTACAAGTTCGACGATCGCCGCATTGTCGCCGGGCGCATCGAGGCCGGCCATCTGGCGGTTGGCGATAACGTCGTGATCATGCCTGCCGGCAAGCGGGCGAAGATCAAGAGCGTGGAGCGCTGGTCGGCGATGCCGCTGAAAGGCGAATACGGGGCAGGGCGATCCGTCGGTATCACGCTGGACCGCGAACTGTTCGTCGAGCGCGGCGATGTGATCGCTCACGTTGGCGCAGAACCGCGCGACACAAGGCGGCTGCGTGCGCGGATCTTCTGGCTGCACGACCAGCCGCTGACAGCGGGATCGTCGATCCTGCTTCGGCTTGGTGTGCGGGAAGTGCGGGCTACCGTGGTCGCGATTGAAAAGGCGATCGATCCCGGCGAGCTGGCGAGTGTCGAGACGAAAGAAATCGCCCGTAATCACGTCGGTGAAATCGATATTGCGCTGGCGCAGCCGGTCGCGGCCGATCGCTACGTCGACAATCCGCGAACCGGACGCCTCGTCATCGAGGTCAACGGCCGTATCGCGGGTGGTGGCCTCGTGCTCTCGGCCGATGCCGGACAGCGTGCGGTGTCGTCAGACATCGTGCCGGTGCAGTCGGCACTGCGGCCTGAGGAACGTTCGGCGCGCTACCGCCATCAAGGCGCGGTAGTGTGGTTCACGGGCTTGCCGGGATCGGGCAAGTCGACGCTGGCGCGGGCGCTGGAGCACCGTCTGTTCGCCAAAGGCGGTTCGCCGATCCTGCTCGACGGCGACACGCTGCGCGCCGGACTCAATCGCGACCTCGGCTTCTCCGCCGCCGATCGCAGCGAGAATGTCCGGCGGCTGGCAGAGATGGCCGGTCATCTCGCCCGCAACGGTCATATCGCCATCGTCGCGGCTGTTTCACCCTCGCGCGGCGATCGCGCCGAGGCCCGCAGCACGGTCGATACTGCATTTCGCGAGATCTATGTCGCGACTCCGGCGGAGATCTGCGAGCAGCGCGATCCCAAGGGGCATTACGCCAAGGCCCGCGCCGGCGATTTGCCGGGCTTCACCGGTATCGCCAATGACTATCAGGCGCCGGAGGCGGTCGAGCTGGTCATCGATACGTCGCAGGTCGATCTTGGTGTTGCGGTCGATGGAATCGAGGACATGCTTCGGCAAACGCGTGTGTTCGATGACGGGATTGCCGATCTGACGGCGAAACCCTAGATCGGCCATGGCCTGACGCCTGGACGGCAGCAATCCCCGCTGCCGTCTAAATATTGAGCGTGCGGTGCAAAATGCTGGCAACGCGCGGGCGGGTGTGCCCGATGCGTTAGCCAATGCGCTGATTTTCCGACGATTTTTACCCGCGATATTTTGGCATGAGACTTGAATGTCTCTAACCAGCCGGCGACCGCTGATGTCCGCCGGCCAGTCCCAGATGGATTTCCGCAGCAACGAGGCTGATCGGACCGTTCCCAGAATCCAAAGCCGGCGTCATGCGCTGACCTGATCCTGTGCGGTCACAATCCGTATCCCCGTTGAAGCCACGTTGTGGCCCGCAGGAGCTTCGTCGCGCGCATGAAAATCGAAACGCTCTCCGTCGACTTCACTGACGAACAGAAGCGCTACCTTGAAGGCTTTTCGACCGGGTTGCAGATCAGCCGTGTCGGCAAGGGCCTCGGCGGCGGGACGGTAGGCAAGACGAATGTTGAACCGACCGGACCGGATGCGCCCCACATCAAGGCGCAGGACCGCACCATCGCGGCGGGCAGGAAGCTGGTCGACCAGGAGAAGTGGAAGCGCGAGGAACATCCGTTCGACGCCTATCCACGCCTGAAAGCGCAGGCGCTTGCGGACGCCCGTCCGTCGCCGGCCGACAATTTCCGCTGGCGCTATTACGGCATCTTCTATGTGGGGCCAACGCAGGACTCCTATATGTGCCGGCTTCGGATCCCGAACGGCATCATGAAGCACTGGCAGCTTGCGGGTCTTGCCGATCTCAGTGACGCGCTGTGCGGTCCGTTCTCGCATGTGACCACGCGAGCCAATCTGCAGGTGCGCGAGATTCCGCCGAAGAATGCCGTGAAGCTGATCGAGGGGATCCAGGATCTCGGTCTGTGCTCACGCGGCTCCGGGGCTGACAACATCCGCAACGTCACCGGCACGCCGACCGCCGGCATCGATCCGCAGGAATTGCTGGATACGCGGCCCTATGCGCGCGAGTGGCACTATCACATTCTCAACGATCGCTCGCTCACCGGACTTCCGCGGAAATTCAACGTGGCTTTCGACGGCGCCGGCAAGATCGCCGTGCTGGAGGATACCAACGACATCGCCTTCGCTGCGGTCGAGGTGAAGGACGGATTCGGCGTCGAACCGGGCGTCTGGTTCAAGCTCGGGATCGGCGGCATCACCGGCCACAAGGATTTCGCCACCGATACCGGCATCATCGTGAAGCCGGAGAATTCCACCAAGGTCTCCGACGCTATCGTCCGCGTCTTCATCGATCTTGGCGACCGCACCAACCGGCTCAAGGCGCGGCTGAAATATGTGATCGACGGCATGGGCATGGAGAAGTTCCTCACCCTGGTCGAGGAGAAGCTCGGCGCGCCGTTTACCCGCGTTCCGGCGGACGCGTTGCTGCCCCGCCCAGGCTTCGATCGCACGGCGCATATCGGCGTGCACCGACAGAAACAGGAAGGCCTGAACTGGATTGGCGTCGTGCTGCCGCTGGGCAAGGTGACGACAGATCAGATGCGCGGTCTCGCGAAGATCGCCGCTGATCTCGGGGATGGCGATATCCGTCTCACTGTGTGGCAGAACCTGCTTATCCCCGGTGTGAAAGACGCGAATGTCGCGCTGGCGACTGCGGCCATCGAGGCACTCGGCCTTGCCATCAAGACCACCGAGATCCGCGCCGGCCTGATCGCCTGCACCGGCCGAGCTGCTTGCAAGTTCGGCAATGCCGACACCAAGCAGACAGCGACGGACATCGCCGCGTGGTGCGACACGCGCGTCGAGGTCGATACGCCGATCAACATCCATCTCACCGGCTGCCATCATTCCTGCGCGCAGCATTACATTAGCGACATCGGCATGATCGGCGCGCGCGTCGCGGTCGAGGACAGTGACGACACCGTAGACGGCTTCCACATCTTCACCGGCGGTGGCTTCGGGCCGCAGGCCGATATCGGGCAGGAGGTCTATCAGAACGTCAGGTCCGAGGACGCGCCCGTCGTCGTCGAGCGCCTGCTGAAGGCCTACCTCGCCAATCGCACATCGCCGGATGAGACCTTCCTGACTTTCGCGCGCCGCCATGACGGCGCGGCGCTGCGCGAGCTCGCTGACGAACAGGTGTCCGCATGAACCAGATGACGCCGCCCCCCAAACTCGAAATCATTCCATCGTCTGCACCGTTCTCCGAAGCGCAACGCTCCTGGCTGAACGGCTTCTTCGCCGGCCTGTTGTCCGATGCGCCGGCGACGCCGCTCTCGGCGGAGCAGGGCGCCGCCATCATGGAAGACGACGACGGCGCGCCCTGGCATGACCAGACCATGCCGATCGCCGATCGCATGAAGCTCGCCGAAGGCAAGCCGGTCCGCCGCAAGATGATGGCGGCGATGGCGCAGCAGGATTGCGGCCAATGCGGCTATAACTGCAACGACTATTCCGATGCGATTGCCACCAAGGCCGAAGCACGCCTGAACCTGTGCGTGCCCGGCGGCAAGGAAACCGCGCGGATGCTGAAGTCGCTCTATGAGGAGCTCGACAAGGCACCCGCTGGCGTTGCGCCCGCCCCGGTGAAGCCGGCAACTGCAGAGCCTGCCGAAGTGGCGGCGCCCGATCCATCGACGCTCGGCCGCTCGCGTGACAATCCCGCGCCGGCAAAATTTATCGGGCGCCGTCTGCTCAACGGCAAGGGCTCCGAGAAAGAGACCTGGCATATCGATTTCGATCTCTCCGGCTGCGGGCTCGATTATGTCGTCGGCGACTCGTTCGGCATCTTCGCGTCTAACGATCTCGGCCATGTCGACCAGATCATCGCACTGCTCGGCGCGTCGCACACGACGAAAGTGCGCGGCAAGACCCTGCGTGAGGTGCTGCAGTTTGATGTTTCGCTGGCGCCGGCACCGGACAGCCTGTTCGAGCTGATGTCCTATCTCACCGGCGGTACGCTACGCGCCAAGGCCCGCGCACTGGCGCAGGGCGAGGATCCCGATGGCGATGCAGCGATGCTCGACGTGATGGCGGCGCTGCAGAAGTTCTCCAGCGTGCGCCCGCATCCGGAAGCCTTCGTTGAGGCACTGGAGCCGTTGCAGCCGCGACTCTATTCGATCTCGTCATCGCACAACGCCACGCCCGGAAAACTCTCGCTGACCGTCGATATCGTTCGGTACATGGTCGGCAAGCGCAAGCGGCATGGTCTCGCCTCGAGCTTCCTTGCCGATCGCATCCAGCCCGGCGACGAACTCAAGGTCTATGTCCAGAAGGCACATGGCTTTGCGCTGCCGGAAAACCCGGAGACGCCGATCATCATGGTCGGGCCGGGCACCGGCATTGCGCCGTTCAGGGCGTTCCTGCATGACCGCAAGGCCACCAAGGCGCCGGGCAAGAACTGGCTGTTCTTCGGCCATCAGCGCAGCGGCTCGGATTTCTTCTATGCTGACGAACTCAATGGCATGAAGGCCGAGGGCTTCCTCACACGGTTGTCGCTGGCGTGGTCGCGGGATGCCGGAGAGAAGTTCTACGTGCAGGATCGCATGCGCGAGGTCGGCCGCGACGTCTGGACCTGGCTCGCCGAAGGCGCCCATGTCTATGTGTGCGGCGATGCCAAGCGCATGGCCAAGGATGTCGAACGGGCTCTGGTCGACATCGCCGCCCAGCACGGCGCGCGCTCGACCGACGAGGCGGTGATGTTCGTCAGTGAGCTGAAGAAGAAGGGGCGTTTCCAGCTCGACGTATATTGAGGCGAAGGGGGCGTAACGCCTCCATGTCGTCCGGCGCAGGTGGACGACGGCGCCGAGAAATGACAGTGCTGCTGAAATGCGAATGCGTAGAATAGTTGTACGCCGCTAAATCCCTTCCTCTCTCAGAGCCGATTGCATTGGAGATAATCTCTCCATCCTGCGCGACATTCAAAATTCCATTTTATTGACCGAAGTCGCCGCGCTGCGCATCCTCGTACCATCGTAATCACAGGGGCGGGAGTCGTCGGACTCTCACGGCTGAGCTTCCACTCAAAACATTGACCATCGCATCAGCGCGAGCCGCAACACCATGCGTTGTGGCCATGGGCAGCGCTGTGCCGATCGCAAGGAGACCAGATGTCGAACGATGATCACAACCGCAAGCCGCTGATGGATCGCCGGTCGCTGCTGCGCACCGGCGCTGCAGCCGCATTGGCCGCGCCGCTCGGCGTATGGGGCGCGCAGGCCTTTCCGTTTCGGCAGGCGTCACCCATTGATTTCTCCGAATTTCCGATCTGCAGGACCGCATCGGAGGCGCCTGCGCTCACCGGCGCGCCGCGCAAATTGAAGCTCTCCTGGAATGCCGGCGCGGTCTGCCTTGCGCCGCTGCCGGTCGCCATCGATCACGGCTTCTTCCAGAAGCAGAATCTCGACGTCGAACTGGTGAACTATAGCGGCTCGACGGACCAGCTTCTCGAAGCCATCGCTACCGGAAAATCCGATGCGGGCCTGGGTATGGCGCTGCGCTGGCTGAAGCCGCTGGAGCAGGGCTTCGACGTCAAGATCGTCGCCGGCACCCATGGTGGCTGCCTGCGCGCACTGGCGCCGGCGAAGTCAGAGGTCAGGAGCGTCGCCGATTTCAAGGGCAAGACCATCGCGGTCGGCGATATGGCCGGGCCCGACAAAAACTTCTTCTCGATCCAGCTCGCGAAGGCCGGACTCAATCCGGACAAGGATGTCGAGTGGCGGCAATATCCCGGCAATCTGGTACGGCTCGCCGTGGAGAAGGGCGAGGCGCAGATCGGGCTGGCATCCGATCCGCTGGCCTATCTCTGGCTCAAGGACGGCGAGCTGAAGGAAGTCGGCTCCAATCTCGACGGTCCCTACAAGGATATCAGTTGCTGCATCGTCGGCGTGCGCGGCAGCCTGCTGCGGGACGATCCGCAGGTCGCGCGCGGTCTGACGCAGGCATTGCTCGATGCAGCAATGTTCGCGTCACAGAATCCCGAAAAGGCGGCGAAGTCATTCCAGCCCTATGCGCCGAAGAATGCGACCATCGAGGATCTGCTGGGCATGGTGAAGTATCACACCCATCATCATCATCCGGTCGGCGACGCGCTGAAGCGCGAGCTGAAATCCTATGCCGACGATCTCAAGACTGTCTCGGTGTTCAAACCGGGCACCGACACCACCAAATTCGCGGAGCGCATCTATGCCGACGTATTCCGCGTCTGAGATTGCGCCGCTTGGCGCTGATCGCGAAACCGCGCTGATTGCCGGCGATGGCGGATTGCAATTCGTCAGCAAGCTCCGTTTCAGCATCACGGGGATCGGGGCAGGGCTCGCCTGGCTGGCCTTCGGCCTGTCATGTCTGTACTGGCCGGATATAGGTGACTGGCCGCGCAGCGAGGCCGTCGCTTACGCCGCATTCGCGATTGCCGCCGGCATCGCGATAGCAACCACGGCGCAGGCGGCGCTCGGCAAATTCGGCGATGGCGTGCAGCGGCGCGCGCCCTGGCTGTTTGCCTTGGGAGCGTTCCTGACGCTGTGGGAGCTTGCGACGGCAAAATTCGGCTGGCTGCCGCTGCCGTTCTTTCCGCCGCCGCAGTCGATCGTCGAGGTCTATACCGATGACCTGCCGAAACTGCTGGACAGCGCTTTCGCCTCGGTGAAGCTGCAGCTCGGCGGCTATTTCATCGGCGCGGCCGTGGGTTTCCTCACGGGCGTGTCCATCGGCTGGTCGCGGCTCGCCGGCTACTGGGTCCATCCGATCCTGCGCTTCATCGGACCGTTGCCGGCGACGGCCTGGCTGCCGATCGCGTTCTTCACGTTCCCGTCGGCCTGGAGCGCCAGCACGTTCCTGATCGCGCTGGCCACCGGCTTTCCCGTGACGGTGCTGACCTGGTCGGGCGTAGCCAGTGTCAGCACTGCCTATTACGACGTCGCGCGGACGCTCGGCGCCAAACCGTCCTTCCTGGTGACCAAGGTCGCGATCCCCGCAGCATTGCCGCATGTCTTTGTCGGCCTGTTCATGGGGCTCGGCGCGTCCTTCGCGGTGCTGGTCGTGGCCGAGATGATCGGCGTCAAGGCCGGGCTCGGCTTCTATCTGCAATGGGCGCAGGGCTGGGCGTCCTACAACAACATGTATGCGGCGCTGATTGTGATGTCGCTGCTGTGCTCCGGTGCGATCACGCTGCTGTTCAAGGTGCGCGACCGCCTGCTGGTCTGGCAGAAGGGAGTCGTCAAATGGTAGCGCTGGTCAAACCGTTTCAGCCCGCAGCGACCGGCGCGTCGCTCGACATCAAGAGCGTCAGCCATGCCTTCGATATCGATGGCAGCGTGCTGCCGGTGCTCGACGATGTCAGC
The DNA here is from genome assembly GCF_058800725.1 of Tardiphaga sp. GW822-FHT04G09. Lineage (NCBI taxonomy): Bacteria > Pseudomonadati > Pseudomonadota > Alphaproteobacteria > Hyphomicrobiales > Nitrobacteraceae > Tardiphaga > Tardiphaga sp. GW822-FHT04G09. Next base: position 182,775 of record NZ_JBXAMO010000007.1, read on the forward strand.
ATCAGTGTTGCACCGGGCGAGTTTGTGGCGCTGCTCGGTCCCTCCGGCTGCGGCAAGTCCACATTGCTGCGTCTGGTCGCCGGTCTCGAGCCGCCGCGTGCGGGAACGCTGGAAGAGGATGGCGTGGTCATCACCGGGCCGTATCCGTCCCGCGTTGTCGTTTTTCAGGATCCGACACTGTTTCCGTGGCGAACGGTGTGGGACAATGTCGCGCTCGGGCTGGAAGCGCAGGGCGTGCTGAAGACGCAGCGTCACCGCGTCGATGCGGCCATCGATCTCGTCGGCCTCGGCGCATTCAAGAAGGCCTATCCGCATCAGCTCTCGGGCGGCATGGCGCAGCGCGTGGCACTGGCGCGGGCGCTGGTGAACGATCCGCGCATCCTTGTGCTCGATGAGCCGCTCGGCAAACTGGATTCGCTGACACGGATCACCATGCAGGCCGAACTGGTCTCGCTCTGGCAACGTAACGGCTTCACGGCGCTGCTGGTGACACATGACGTGGAGGAGGCGCTGTTTCTCGCCAATCGTGTCATCGTGTTCAGCGATCGTCCGGCACGGGTGATGGCGGACATCACGGTCGACAGACCCTATCCGCGCCATCGCGGCGATCCGCATCTCGCCGAGCTGCGACGACAGATCCTGGGGCTGCTGGGACTCGATGCGACATGGTGAGCCCCGCCCGAATATGATCCGTTGCGGGCGGGCGCGCGCTCCACCGATAGCTGTATACGAGGCACGGTTATTGCATTCCTTTTGGGCTGACATGCGGTTCAGCCCAAGGGAATGACATGTACAGCACCAACCGACGCGATTTCATCCGCCTGACGGCCATTGCCGCGGCGCTGTCCACGACCAGCATCAAGGCTTTCGCTGCCGACCGCGTGGTCAAGATTGGAACGCTGAAGCTGATTCACGGCGTTACACCGTATTTCTACGAGAAATTCGCGCCAGAAGGCGTCAAGTTCGAGGTGATCCCGTTCGAGACCCCGACGGACGGCAAGAATGCCGTCGTGACCGGCACGGTCGATTTCGGCATCTTTGGCTTCGCCGCTGCGACGCTCGGCGGCGCCAATGGTGAGCCGGTCGTCGTCATCGCATCTGCCTGCAATCGCGGCATGGCCGTGGTGGCCAAGAAGGATTCCGGGATCAATACGATCAAGGACCTGAAGGGCAAGAAAGTCGCCATCCTGCCGGGCTCGACCCAGGAAGTCGTGATCCTCGATCGTCTCTCCGCGGAAGGCATGACGGTAAAGGACGTCGAGTCCGTACGTCTTTCATTCAGCGACATGGCGCCGGCGCTCGCCCGCGGCGACATCGACGCCTATGTGGGTGCCGAGCCCGGGCCTGGCATCAGCCTCGCCAATGGCGTCGGCCAGATCGTTGAATATCCCTACACCACGCCGACCGGTTCGCTGAACATGGTGCTGGCTACGCGCCGCGAACTGATCGAGAAAGACCCCGAACTCATCAAGGCGCTGCTCAGGACCCACCGCCTGGCCAGCGAATATGCCATGAAGGACCGCGAAGCCTTCATCGCCATTGCGATGCAGAAGCTCGGTCAGCAGAAGCCGTCGATCGAGAAGGCCGCGCCGAATGTGGAGCTGACCTGGAATATCGACGACCAGTTCATGAAGCAGGCGGAATATTACGGCGGCCAGATGCTGTCCAAGAAGCAGATCCGGCAGTTGCCGGACTATAAAACCTTTATCGATGCGAGCTTCGTGAAGGCGCTGGCGGCCACGTGAGCGCATCGTGAGTTTGCAAACGACGATGGACGATACGTCCAACAGGCTTGCGCCAGCGGCGGAGACGCCTCCGGGGCTTGCAGCCAGGAAGCGCGGGCAGGGCCTGCAGCGGGCCCGCACAGTCTCGCTCGCGCTGATCGTGCCCGTCTGCCTGATGGTGATCTGGGACGTCATGGTGCGCTGGACCGGCACGCGGCTGGTGCCGTCGCCCTATGGAGTGGCCGTGATGATGTGGGATTTCGCTTTCGGCGGAATCTATGACGACGCCTACAGCGCCAGCCTGCCGATCCATTTCTGGAAAAGCGTGCAGCGTGTCTATAGCGGCTTTCTCTGTGCCGCGGCGGTCGGCATTCCGCTCGGGCTGATGATCGGGCGTATGCCACTGCTGCGCAAGTTGCTCGACCCTACGCTGTCGCTCCTGCGACCGGTCCCGGTGACGGCATGGCTGCCGTTGTCGATGATCTTCTTTGGTCTCGGCCCGCGCGCGGCGATCTTCCTGGTATTCCTAGGCGCGTTCTTTCCGATCCTGCTCAACACGGTATTCGGCGTGCGCTCCGTCGATATCAGGCTGTTCGAGGCTGCCGAGATGCTCGGCTGCAGCGGCGCCCAGCAATTCCGTTCGGTCGTGCTGCCGGCGGCACTGCCGAGCATCTTCAACGGGCTTCGTCTCGGCGCAGGTTTCGCCTGGATCCTGATCGTGGTCGGCGAGATGACCGGCGTGCCCGAAGGCCTCGGCGCCGTCATCATGGACGGCCGCACGCTGTCGCGCACCGATCTCGTGATCACCGGCATGATCATCATCGGCATCACCGGCTTCGTGTCCGATCGTATCCTGCTGATGCTCAGCAACTACTTCCTCCGGTGGAGCCCACAGCATCATGCTTGATCGACCAACCATAATTGCGCCTGATATCCTCGAGGTCAGCGACGTCAGGAAAATCTATCAGGCTTCCAACGGCCCGGTCGAAGCGCTTGGTGGTGTCAACCTCACCATCCGCAAGGGCGAGTTCGTTTGCCTGCTCGGCGCGTCCGGTTGCGGCAAGTCCACCTTGCTTCGCATCGTCGCCGGCTTCGAGACAGCGACCCAGGGCTCCGTGACCATGTACGGCTTCCCGGTCGATAAGCCGGGCCCAGATCGGGGCATGGTGTTTCAGGATTACGCGCTGTTTCCGTGGCTCACGGTGCGCGACAATATCGGCTTCGGCCCCAAACATCGCCGTGTCGCGAGCAAGGTCGTGGACGAACTCACCGACAAGTTCATGGCCATGGTGGGATTGACGGCCTTTGCCGATCGCTACCCGCACCAGCTCTCCGGCGGCATGAAACAACGCGTTGCGATCGCGCGGGTGCTGAGCAACGACACCGACGTGCTGCTGATGGACGAGCCGTTCGGCGCGCTCGATGCGCTGACCCGCAGCAAGCTGCAGGAGGAACTCGTCGAGATCTGGCGCACCACCGGCCTTACCGTGATCTTCGTGACGCATTCGGTTGAGGAGGCCGTGATGTTGGCGGATCGCGTCATCGTGATGTCGGCGGGGCCGGGCCGGATCGATTGCGAAATCGAGGTCGATCTGCAGCGCCCGCGCGACGTGGCATCGCCCGAATTCAATGTGTTGCGGCGTGAGGTCACGCAAAGGCTTACCAGCCATATCGCCGGCAGCCGGCAGGTGGCGGCAGATTCCTGAATTGGGCTTCAAAGTCGCGCGAATAAAATTCTCACCTGAGGCCGCCAGGGAGAATTTTCACCTGCGGGTCTGACGCCCATCAGTCCCGCTGTCGTTATTTCCGGGTACCGCTTGTAACGCCTGCCGAACGGCATTCTCTAGGGTCAGAGAAGCCGAAAGCAGTACGATATGGACGCGGTTCCCAGCATTATCGATCGGGTCAATTTACTTGCGCCGGGCTTTGCCGAGCGCGCACCGCTGCACGATCGTGCCGCAAGCTTTCCGGTCGAGAATTTTCAGGAACTGTCCGAGGCGGGCCTTTTGGCGCTGCCGGTGCCAAAGGCGCTGGGCGGCGCGGGTGCCGGGGTGCGCGAGGCTGCGCGCGTTGTGAGCGCGGTCGGCAAGGCCGACGCTGCCACGGGCCTCGTGCTGGCGATGCATTATATCCATCATCTGGTGATCGCGAAGAGTGGCCGCTGGCCCGCGCATCTGTCGGAACGCGTGTCGCGCGACGCCGTGAATGGCCTTGCGCTGATCAACGCATTGCGCGTCGAGCCCGACCAGGGATCGCCATCGCGGGGCGGACTGCCTCAAACCACTGCGAAGCGCACGGCCGAAGGCTGGCGCATTACCGGCCGCAAGATCTATTCGACGGGGTCGCCGATCCTCAAATGGTACACTGTATGGGCCAAGACGGACGAGCCCGACGTACGCGTCGGCGTCTTTCTGGTGCCGGCCGGTCTGCCGGGCACAAAGATCATTGAGACCTGGGATCATCTCGGTCTGCGCGCCAGCGGCAGCCATGACGTTGTGTTCGACGATGTGGTCGTCCCGCTGGCTAACGAGATCGACGTGCGACGCCCGGGCGAATGGGGGCCGCCTGATATCGCGCAGTCCACCATCCAGGCCGTGCTGGTCGGTGCGGTCTATGACGGCGTGGCGCGGGCTGCGCGTGACTGGCTGATCGATTTTCTGAAGACCCGCACGCCGTCGAGCCTGGGCGCGCCGCTGGCGACGCTGCCGCGGGCACAGGAGATCGTCGGCGGCATCGAGGCGAAGCTCGCGGTCAATGCGCGACTGCTGGATACGTTTGCACGGGATATCGACGAGGGCATCGCGCTGACGTCGGTCGAGGCCAATATCCTGAAACTCAATGTCACCAACAATGCTGTGGCTGCTGTCGAGGACGCGTTGTCGCTCACCAGCAATCACGGTTTGACCCGTGCCAATCCGCTCGAACGTCACTATCGCGATGTGCTGTGTGGCCGCGTGCACACGCCGCAGGACGACAGCACCAAGATCTTCGCCGGGCGCCTCGCGCTCGGCATCTGAACAACAGCAGGAAGTGGAGAGCACCATGTCCGTCGAATTCATCGGCTTCATCACCAACAATGACGCATCCGAAACCCGTGTCCGCTCCGGTCCGGTGCTCGATCCCGGCTATATCGAAACTGTCGCGAAGGCGCATGAACTTGCCGGCTTCGACCGCGCGCTGCTCGCCTTCCATTCGACCACGCCGGACGGCCTGCAGGTCGCCCAGCATGCACTCGGCGTCACCGAAAAACTGAAGGTGATGATCGCGCAGCGTCCGGGTTTCACCGCACCGACGGTGCTGGCACGCCAGCTCGCCACCATCGAGAATTTCCACAATGGCCGCGTCTCGCTGCATGTCATCACCGGCGGCAATGCCAAGGAGCTGCGGCAGGACGGCAATACGCTCGACGACAAGGACGAGCGCTACGCGCGCACCAGCGAGTGGCTCGACATCATCAAACAGGAATGGACGAGCGAGAAACCATTCGACTATGCCGGCAAATACTATCAGGTCGAAGGCGGCTTCTCGCAGGTGAAGCCCACCGTGCCGATCCATGTGTTCGTCGGCGGCGCATCGGATGCGGCCATCGACGTGTCGGGCAAGCATGCCGATACGTTTGCGCTGTGGGGTGAATCCTATGCGCAGGTGCGCGATGTCACCGGCCGCGTGCGGGCCGCTGCGGCGAAATATGGCCGCCCGGCACCGCGCTTCAGCCTGTCGGTGCGGCCGATCATCGCCGACACCGAGGAGAAGGCCTGGGCCAAGGCCGATGACATTCTCGCCCGCGCCACCGCGCTGCAGGACAAGACCGGCTATCGCAAGCCGGCTGATGGCCATGCCACCGCCGGCGCGAAGCGTCTGCTGGCGCTGGCCGAGCAGGGCACCCGCATCGACAAGCGGCTGTGGACCGAGATGGCGGCGCTCACCGGCGCCAACAGCAACACCACGGCGCTGGTCGGCACGCCCGAGCAGGTCGCCGAAGTGTTCGCCGATTACTACGATCTCGGCGTCAGCCACTTCCTGATCCGCGGCTTCGATCCCCTGATCGATGCCATCGATTACGGCCGCGAACTGATCCCGCGCACCCGCGAACTGATTGCGGCGCGTGACGCCGCCAAGGGAGTGGCCGCAGCATGAAACGGCTTGTTCTCGCCGCCGGTCTGATCCTCGCGGCTTTTGCCACTTCTGCTCGCGCTGAGACCACGCTGATCGTCGGCGACCAGAAGGGTAATGCGCGCGCCGTGATGGAAGCATCCGGCGTGCTGAAGGACGTGCCCTACAAGATCGAGTGGAAGGAGTTCGCGGCGGCAGCGCCGCTGCTGGAGGCGCTCGGTGCCGGCGCGCTCGATAGCGGGTTGGTCGGCGATGCGCCCTTCACCTTTGCTGCGGCGGCCAATGTGCCGGTCAAGGCAATCGGCGCGATCCGGCAGACCGGCGATGGCCTCGCCGTGCTGGTGCCGAAGGACTCGACGATCAAGAGCTTCGACGATCTGAAGGGCAAGAAGATCGCCACCGGCCGCGGCTCGATCGGGCATCAGCTCATTCTGGCCGCGCTGGAGCAGAAGGGCTGGACGGCGAGTGATGTGCAGATCGTGTTCCTCGCGCCGTCTGACGCCAAGGTCGCTTATACCCGCGGGTCAGTCGATGCGTGGTCGACCTGGGAGCCTTATGTGAGCCAGGAAGAGGTGCTGTTCCAGTCGCGCGTCCTGCTCAATGCCGAGGGCCTGACATCGGGGCTGAGCTTTGTCGTGGCGACGCCGAATGCCATCCGCGACAAGCATGCCGAGCTCGAGGACTATCTCCGCCGCCTCACCGCAGCCCGCGCCTGGGCGCTGAAGAACGCGGACGCCTATGCGCAGACCTGGGGCAAGCTGATGAACGTGGCGCCGTCGGTGTCGCTGAACTGGCTGACCCGCGCCAAGATCAGGATCGCGCCGGTCGATGACGGCGTCGTCGCCGACGAGCAGAAGACCATCGATCTCTATCTGCGCAGCGGCCTGATCAAGCAGAGGCTCGATGCCAATGCGATCGTGGATCGATCGTTCAACGATGCCATCGGGAAGGGTGCGGGCTTGTAGCCTCTCGATCCAGACCCGGCAATGCTACTTAAACACTGTCATGCCCGGGCTTGTCCCGGGCATGACAGTGTTTGCATCGAGGATGTCTCGCTGTCGCCAGAGCCACAACCCGCACATCCGTAAATCCACGTATTCCCGGTCTCCCGCCGGCGGCCCACCATCGCCTGACAACGGGAGATCAGCGCGATGCATCACGGCGATATTTCATCCAGCAAGGACGCGGTCGGCGTCGCCGTCGTGAATTACAAGATGCCGCGGCTGCACACCAAGGCCGAGGTGCTGGCCAATGCGCAGAAGATCGCCGACATGATCGTCGGCATGAAGTCCGGTCTGCCCGGCATGGATCTGGTGGTGTTTCCGGAATATTCGACCCAGGGCATCATGTATGACTCCAAGGAAATGTACGAGACCGCCTCGATCGTACCCGGCGAGGAAACCGAGATTTTCGCGGAAGCCTGCCGCAAGGCCAAGGTCTGGGGCGTGTTCTCGCTGACCGGCGAGCGACACGAGCAGCATCCGCACAAGGCGCCCTATAACACGCTGATCCTGATGAACGACAAGGGCGAGATCGTTCAGAAATATCGCAAGATCATGCCATGGGTGCCCATTGAAGGCTGGTATCCCGGCAATTGCACTTATGTCTCCGAGGGGCCGAAGGGCCTGAAGATTTCGCTGATCATTTGTGACGACGGCAACTATCCCGAAATCTGGCGGGACTGCGCGATGAAGGGCGCCGAACTGATCGTGCGCTGTCAGGGTTACATGTATCCCGCCAAGGATCAGCAGGTGCTGATGGCCAAGGCGATGGCATGGGCCAACAACACTTATGTTGCTGTGGCCAACGCGTCAGGCTTCGACGGCGTGTATTCCTACTTCGGACATTCAGCGATCATCGGTTTCGATGGCCGCACCCTCGGCGAATGCGGCGAGGAAGATTACGGCATTCAATATGCGGCTCTGTCGAAATCACTGATCCGCGACGCGCGACGCACCGGACAATCGGAGAACCATCTCTTCAAGCTGCTGCATCGCGGCTACACCGGCACGATCAATTCCGGCGAAAGCAACAAGGGCGTCGCGGCATGTCCGTTCGATTTCTATTCGACCTGGGTGAACAATCCCGATAAGGCGCGGGAGAATGTCGAGGCGATCACGCGCAAGACTGTGGGTGTGGAGGAATGCCCGATCGAGGGGCTGCCGCATGAGGGGATGTTGAACGACAGGTGATGAATTCACTGTCATTTCCGGGGCGCTTGCGAAGTCGCGCGCGCCCCGGAATGACGATGGAGTTCTAAAGCGCCGTCTTGAACGGCGCGACCTCAATCCCTGCTGCCTTCAATCCATCGCGCACATGCCGCCCCAGCTCCACCGCGCCGGGCGTGTCGCCGTGGATGCACACGGTGTCCATCTTCATCTTGATCACCTTGCCGGTGATTGACGTGACAGCGCCGTCCTGCACCATCTTCACGACGCGGTCAGCGACCATGACGGGATCATGCAACACCGCACCGGGCTTCTTGCGCGAGACGAGGTTGCCGTTGTCCTCATAGGCGCGGTCGGCGAACACTTCATGGGCGAGCGGCAGACCGGCGGCTTCGCCGGCAGTCACCAGCTTGGAATTCGCCAGCACCACGAAGGTCAGATTGCGATCGACAGCCTTGATGCCGGCTGCGATGGCGCGGGCAGTCATGTCGTCCTCGCAGGCGACGTTGGAAATCGCGCCATGGGCCTTCACATGGGTCACCTTGTAGCCTTCCATGGCGGCAATCGCCTGAAGCGCGCCGATCTGATAGGCGATGAGGTTCTCGATCTCCAGTGCGGTGAGACCGACGATGGGCCGGCGGCCGAAGCCATGCAGGTCGCGGTAGCCCGGATGCGCGCCGATCTTGACGTTGCGTGCCTTGGCGAGCTGCACGGTCTTGCGCATCACGTCGGCATCGCCGGCATGATAGCCGCAGGCGATATTCACTGACGTCGCGAGATCGATCATCGCGGCGTCGTTGCCCATCTCCCACATGCCGAAGCTTTCGCCGAGGTCGCAGTTCAGATCGATGGTCGCCATGGTCGTGCTCTTTCGTAGGTAGGGTTCCAAATCAGTCTTGCGCGTCTGCCGTCTGCAGTGTCTGCCACGTATTGTCGTCGGTCGCGCTGACGGCCACGCCGGCGACATTGGCCGACAGCAACGCCTTGATGTCCAGCATCAGGATGTTGGAATCATGGACACGACCGGGCAGGCTCTGCAGCAGTTCGGCGAAGGCGCGGTATTCCGCCTGCGCCTCCGCCATGGTGATCGCCTTGAAGCGGAAACCGCGGCCCGGCTGGGTCTGGCCGAACCGGCCGAGATCCGCCGAAATCACGGTCGCGATTTTCGGATAGCCGCCCGATGTGCCACGGTCGGGCATCAGCACGATAGGCTGGCCGTTGCCTGGCACCTGGATGCTGCCATTAACCGTGCCGTCGGAGACGATGTTGTGGCCGTGGAGATGCTTGATCACCGGCCCCTCAAGGCGATAGCCCATGCGGTCGCTGGTCGCCGAGATCTTCCACTCGCTGTTCAGGAACAGTTCCCTGGCTCCGCCGAATTCATCATCTTGCGGGCCAAGCACCACGCGGATCGGTCCTTCGACAGGCGCCGGCAGGTCGATGCGCTTCTCGTTGGCGCTGCTCGCAGCCGCCACCAGCAATTCGTCGCCGGCCTGCAGCGGGCGCGGATAGGGACTGCCGAGACCGGCGCGGGCATTCACGGCCAGGCTGCCGAACATCGGCTCGCCGCGCACGCCGCCTTCGATGGCGAGATAGCCGAAGGTGCCGGCGCGGGCGACGCCGAGATTGAGGCTCTCGCCGTCGGCCAGCGTGACGGATGTATTGACGTTGAATGGCGTGCCCGCGATATCGGCCGGCCGCGCCGCGCCGGTGAGCGACACGCGCACCGCGCCGCCTTTGGCGGTGAAGACCGAGTTCAACGGACCGAGTTCAATGGTCGCTGCGAACAGCGGGTTGCCGAGCAGGGCATTGGCCGCGGCCATGGCCAGTCGATCAACCGCACCGGACGGCACAAGCCCATAGCGCTGTGCGCCGAACCGGCCGACGTCCTGAACCGACGTGCCGGGACTGACGGATGTGACGATGAGCTTGCTCATGGCGCAATCAGCTCCGCGATGAATGCACCGGCTTCGGCCGCGCGGTCCTGCTCGGCAAATGTCTTCTCATCGACCGCGGTGAAAGTGATGGCGTCTCCAGGCTCCAGAAGAAATGTCGGATCGCGGCCGAGCTGATAGGTCCGCACGGCGGTGCGCCCCAGGAGATGCCAGCCACTCGGGCCCGCGAGACATTGCACGCCGGTCTGGATGCCGCCGATAGAGATCGTTCCGGGCGGCGTCAGCAGCCGTGGATTCTGCCGGCGCGACATCTGCATCGAACTCGGCAGCCCGCTGAGATAGGACCAGCCCGGCGTGAAGCCGATCATCGCCACCTTGTAGTCGCCGCCCACATGGCGCGCGACGACTTCGTCCGGCGTGATGTTCAGCGCCTTCGCGACGTCTTCGAGATCGATGCCGTTCTCGCCGCCATAGGCCACGGGGATGCGCCAGCGCCGCGCGGCTTGGGCCTCGGGCAACGGCTTGAGCGCCAGTTCGGTGAGTGCGTCGCCCAACGCCTCGAAGCCGATCTGCAGGGGATCGTAGTGCACCAGCAGGGAGCGATAGGTCGGTACAGTTTCGGTGACAGCGGCGAGGCCGGCCGATGCGACGAGTTTGTCGAGCGCCAGCACCCGGCGGTTGGCTTCCTCGTCGATCGTACGGCTGAATTCGACGGTGATGGCTGCATCGCCTGACGGTAGGATGCGGGGCGGGGGGAGAGTTGCGACCATGGCCTCACAACGTCAGTATTGGACAACCATGTATAGCGCGTTTTACCGGCGAGTGGAATTCGCAATCTAAAAATAACCGTGCATCTTCAATAAATTAATGCGCATGTTCGCGATAAGCCGGGCTGATCGCAGACGGTTCACGACATTGCATGGCGCTTTGAAGCAGCAGCCCTTGACGCGCTGGCATTCCACCGCAAGATGCGCCGCCGCAAGTCCAACGTCCTGCATCCTCTGACCTGAAGAGCCCTGCGCATGTCCCTGACACCCGAAGCCATTGCCACCCTGTCGAAGGTCACCACCGCGACCATCACCACCGTTCTCCTGAAGAAGGGCCTGCGCAATGTCTGGCTGCGCGGTGCCAAGCCGCTGCGTCCCGGTCAGCCGCGTCTCGTCGGTCCGGCCTTCACCCTGCGCTTCGTCCCGGCGCGCGAGGATCTCGCCACTCCGGAATCGTGGTCGTCGCCGATCTCCACCCGCACCGCCATCGAAGCCATGCCGGAAGGCTGCATCGCCGTGGTCGACGCCATGGGCATCACCGACGCCGGCATTTTTGGCGACATCCTCTGCGCCCGCATGCAGAAGCGCGGCGTGGTTGCGCTGATCACGGACGGCGTGGTGCGTGACATCGAAGGCGTGCTCGGCACCAATCTGCCAGTGTGGTGCGACGGCTATGCCGCGCCGCCGTCGGTCGCCGGTCTGACTTTTGTCGGCTGGGGTGAACCGATCGGCTGCGGCGGCGTTGCCATCTTCCCGGACGACGTCATCGTCGCCGACCAGGACGGCGCTGTCGTGATCCCGAAGGCATTCCTCGATCTGATCCTCGCCGAAGGCGCCGAGCAGGAGCGTATGGAAGCGTGGATCGTCAACGAGGTGAACAACGGTGCGACGCTTCCGGGCCTCTATCCGATGAATGCCGAGACCAAGGCGCGCTACGCCGCGTCGAAGAAGTAACTTACACAGCAACAGCGAGACCGTGCCATGAAGCTTTTTCCCGCAGGTTCGCGCCCGACCAACAGGGCGCCAGAGGAATACTTCACGGGCACGGTCTGGCAGGACCCGGTCATTGTCGCGGAAGCGCCGGCGCGGCTGGTGACCTTCCGCGTCAGCTTCGAGCCCGGCGCACGCACCGCCTGGCACACCCATCCGTTCGGGCAGACGCTCTACGTCATCGCAGGCGTCGGGCGCTTTCAGACCGAGGGTGAACCGATCGTCGAGATCAAGCCGGGCGACACCGTCTGGATTCCACCGGGTGAGAAGCACTGGCACGGCGCGGCACCGACCACCGGCATGACCCATATTGCCATGCAGGAAGCCCTCGATGGCAAGACCGCGGACTGGATGGAAAAGGTCAGTGACGAACAATATGCGAAGCCGGTCGGCTAGGTAACTGATCCCCGGCGTATTGCTATTCGAACCAGCGGCTGACGGCGGCACGGAAGCTGCCGTCTTCCTGCATGATGTGCAGCCACTGATCGACGAACGCTTTCAGCGCCACATCGCGCTGGAGCCAGTAGGCCTTCTCGGCAAAGTCGAACGGCGCATCAGGATGCACGGCGCAGAGCACGCCGTGGTGCAGCTTCTGCTGATAGCGGGTCTCTGACGCGTCGGTCATCATCAGGTCGGCACGGCCCTGCGCAATCTCGTCGAAGATGCTGGTATTGTCGTTGAAGACGGTGATGTCGGCTGCCTTGATATGCGCCCGCGCAAATCGCTCATTGGTGCCACCGGGATTTACGATGACCTTGACGCCGGGGCGGTCGATTTCGGCGAGTGTGCCGAATTTGCTCGCATCGGCGCAGCGCGCGATCGGCGTTTTGCCCTCGCGCATGATGGGAATCGAGAACACGCCCTTCTTCTGCCGGTCGAGGGTGATCGACACGCCGCCCATCACCATATCGAACTGGTCTGCCGCAAAGTCAGCTGACAGTTTCGGCCAGCTGGTCTTCACATAGTCAACCTTGACGCCGAGCGCTTTTCCGAGCGCTTCCGCCATCTCGACGTCGAAGCCCTTGAACGATGTCGTGGCCGGATCGAATGCGCTGAACGGCATGTAGTCGCCGGTCAATCCGACACGCAGCGTCCCGCGGGCGATGATGTCGTCGAGGCGGGACGGTGAGGGCGCAGGGGCCGGCATCTGCGCCTGCGATGGTGCGGTCAGCAGCAGGCAGGCCGCAAGCCAGGCGGCGATGATCCGGATCATGATGTTTCCCCCGTCTGAATCGTGGGCGCGCCATTTCAACTGCGCGCTGCGTGACAGCTTACAGGGGATGTCCGAGCGTTCAATCCGCTGATCAGTTCACCCGCGTCCAGGTCTGGCCGCCGCAGAACATGCCGCCGAAGGCACAGCCCTGGACGCGCAGCGTGTCGCTGCCCTTGAGCGCGATGGTCGAGTCATAGGTGCTGCCACTGTTCGGATCGAATATCTTGCCGGTCCATTTGTGATTGCCGGGCTTCATGTTGATCAGCACCTTCTCACCATTGGCCTCGGTCTTGGCATTCATCGCGTAGCCGCACAGATTGACGCCGCATTGTTCGATGCGAACCCTCCCTTCCTTCTTCTCGGTCATCCAGATGCCGAGCGGCGTGGCCGCGGCGGCAGGCGTAACCGGCGCGGACGTATCCGGCTTGCTAACTGGATCGCTGGGCGGTGCATTGGCGACCACGGCGGACGGAGTGAGCTTCTCGGCCGGAACGGGCGCCGGTGCAGGCTGCGGGGCCACTGCGACGGATGGGGTGACAGCTGTCGTCGGAACTGCGGCCTCTTTCGGGGCGACAACGGGCTTCTGCGTCTCCACGGGCTTGGCCGCCTGTTCGGGTCGCGGAGCGGGAGGGGCCAGCTCGCGGGCCTCGCGGTCACGCTCGCGCTTGCTGCGCTTGGTGCCATATTCGTAAATGCCGGGAATGGAAACCGAGATGCAGTCCGTCGAGTTGCAGTCGCTTGGCGCTTCGATGGTAATTGTGCGGCCGCCGATATCGAACGAGTAGCTGTCGCCGGCCTGAGCGACGGTGCTGGTCAGCAGGATGGTGGCGAGGGCGAAGTGCAACTTCATGTGTCCTCCAAAGCGGTTGAAATCCTGACCCTGAGCAGCGTCGCGGATGCGCCCGAACACTGTGATCCGCATCGCTCAGGGGGAATTGCAATTGCTTTGGTGTGTGGCGCCGACTGAAGAAGTGGTTCAATCCTGCGCCGGACATCGTCGGTTTGAGGCAGCGTGATAGGCCTCAACGCCGCCGCCGGACGGCGGCGTCGCCTGAAACAGGCTTTCGTCAGTAGTCGCTATACCGCGAAGCGCTGCTGCCCACGGTCATCTGGCTCTTGAGCGTCTCGAAACGATCGCGCGCAGCGCGTTCGCGTCCATCGATGAAATCAATAATCGCGTCGCGCGGCATTGGCCCTGTGGAAATCGGCCGCGAACTGCCGATCGTTTCATCGACAAAATACTGGCCGTTGTCGTCGCGACGCGCGGTCCAGCGGAAGCGAATGGCATCCAGCGGACCCGGACCGAGCCGGGAGTAGCCGTCGACTTCGATGGCCTCTGGAGCCGTAGAAGGCGACTCGTGTTCGACGAGCGGTGCTTCGGGCTCCGCGGCGACCATGACAGATACAGTCTCGGTGACCACGGTTTCTGTGACCACAGTGACCGACGGCTGCTCGGCCTCACGCGCTTCCGCTTCCTTGCGGTCTAAAATGCTCGCAATGGCCGCGAGGGCGTGATCGGTCGGATCGTTCTGGGTCATCGAAATGCGCCTCTCTGCAATTACGCAACGTCCACATAGGACCGATATCTAAACGGCTGTGGTTTCATTTTGGTAATCGCTGTGGCTGTTTTTAGGCAGAGATCGGCGGACGCCTGTCTTTCCAGGGCCGGATCTGCTCGAGCTGGCCCGCCAGACGGAACAGCATGGCCTCGTCGCCGAAATGCGCCGTGAACATCATACCGATCGGCGGGCCTTTGCTGCTCCAGGCCAAGGGCACCGACATGGACGGCTGGCCGGTCATATTGGCCATGCTGGTGCCTGGCATGTAGCGGCGGAGCAAAGGCGCGACATGGCCGAGATCGTCCGACATCGTGTCGATTTCGCCGATCCTGATCGGCGGCGTGCAGAGCGTCGGCGACAGGAAGATATCGCAGCCGGTGAAGAACTCGGTGACGCTGCGTGAGATCTGGAAGGCATTCTGCAGTGCTGTCACGTAATCAACTGCGCTGGCCTTGCGGGCATTGTGTGCGCTGCCGAGTGTGAGTTTCTCGAAATCATCGGAGGTCATCGGGCGGCCGAACTTCTTCTCCGCAAATTGCACGGTCGCGGCCGTATTGGCCGACACGATCGCCGCAATCACCTGCGCAGGGTCAAGCGGCAACACCGGCGCGCGTTCTTCGACATGATGACCCTGTGCTTCGAGCAACCTGGCGACATCTCGGACGGCAGCGGCCACTTCGGGATCGATGGCATCGCCATAGGGCGACTTGTCGGTGAAGAAGATGCGCAGCCTGCCGGGATCGCGGCCGGCTTCATCGAGAAACGGGCGCTCCGGCGCGGGCGCCATATAGGGGCTGGTCAGTTCAGGCCCGTGAACAGCATCGAGCATCGCGGCGCTGTCGCGCACGCTGATGCTGACGACATGGCCGCAGGAAAAACCGCCCCAGCCTTCGGCCTTGTCAGGACCTGTCGGATTGCGGGCGCGGGTCGGCTTCAGGCCGAACACGCCGCAGGCCGAGGCGGGAATACGGATCGAGCCGCCGCCGTCGCTGGCATGCGCGACCGGCAGGATCCGCGCAGCCACGGCAGCGGCTGCGCCACCTGAGGAGCCGCCTGATGTATGATCGGGATTCCAGGGATTGCGCGTCGGTCCGTGCAGCCGGCACTCCGTCGTCGGCATCAGTCCGAATTCGGGGCTCGCACTCTTGCCGAATATTGTGAGGCCGGCATCGAGGAAACGCTGGGCGAGGGTGCCGGTGTGATCGGCGACAAAGTCCTTGTAGAGACTGGCCCCGAAGGTCGTGCGCGTGGTGTCGAGGAGTTCGAGATCCTTCAGCAGGAATGGCACGCCGGTGAACGGCCCGTCGGGCAAACCCTTGTCGATCTGGCGCTGCGCATAGTCCTCATGGTGCACCACGACGGCGTTGATCCGGGGATCGACGCGTTCGGTGCGCGCCACGGCTTCGTCGAGCAGTTCGCGCGCGCTGACCTGCTTGCTGCGCACCAGTCCGGCGAGGCCGAGCGCGTCGTGATCGCCGTATTCCTTGAATGCCATCGTAGGGGTGCTCTGGTGAGGATTGCGGAAGTGCTGGCGCGGACAACCATCCGCGCCAGCAATCGACGGTTCAGCCGAACACATCCGCATTGACGGCGTTCTGCTTGATCGGCTCGCCGTCGAGCACGCTCAACATATTCAGCGCGGTCTGGGCGCCCATGCGGTCGAGCGCTTCGCGGGTCACGCCGGCAACATGCGGCGCGATGATCACGTTCGGTAGTTCGAACAGCGCATGACCGAGCGGCGGCGGTTCGGCTTCGAACACGTCGAGGCCGGCGCCGGCGAGCTTGCCTGAGACCAGCGCATCATGCAGTGCGGCTTCGACGATGATTCCGCCGCGTGCAGTGTTGATGAGATAGGCCGTGGGCTTCATCCGCGCGATCCGCGCGGCGTTGAACAGGCCGGTCGTCTCCGGGGTCTTGGGGCAATGCAGGCTGACGAAATCCGCGCGCGGCAGGACCGCATCGAGATCACTCACGGGTTCGCATCCGGCGGCCTTGATGGTATCGGCCGAGACATAGGGATCATAGACCAGCACGTTCATTTCCATCGCCTGGCAACGCTTGGCGGTGCGGGTGCCGATGCGGCCGAAGCCCACCACCAGCACGGTCTTGCCGAACAGGTCGAATGGCAACGCGCCGAAACGCGACGCCCATTTGCCTTCCTTGACCATGGCGTGAAGTTCAACCGCGCGCTTGGCGAGCGTCAGCATCATGAACAGCGCCTGTTCCGCGACCGAGGGCGAGTTGGCGGTGCCAGCAATCATCAGCGGCACCTTGCGCTTGGACAGCGCCGGCACATCGACCGCGTCGTAGCCGACGCCGATGCGCGCCACCACCTTCATGTCCTTGCAGGCTTCGAGTTCGGGCTCGCCGAACCGCGTGGCGCCGAGCGCGGTGCCGTGGACGGGTGCGTGTTGCTCAATCAGCTTGATGTAGTCGGCAGCGGAAATCAGATTGCTGAACTTGACCACTTCGATGTCATCGCGTGCATTGAACAGGTCCATTCCCTGGGTCGACATCGACTCGGTGATCAGAAGTTTCTTCTTGTTGGTCGCCATTTCCACCCCTTGAAGCATTCTATGTTGTTGCGCACCCGCCAGTGGCCACGCGGGCGTTATCTAACAGGCTTGGCTCGATGAGGTCTACCATTGGCGGAGACGCAGCGTGTGGACTTGGCCGTGTTGAAGCCACTATGGTTGCTGATGATCGCAAGTGATTTGCTGCGCCGCGAAATTGCGGTGAGGAGACGGTGATGACCAAAATGAATTTGCCCAAGCGCACGCTCCGACCACTGCGTCATGTGCTGTGCGTTGCCGCCGTTCTGTTGCTCGGAAATTCCGCGGCGGTTCACGCGCAGGGGCTGGTGCAGGGCGTGCAGCAGGGTGCGAGAGACGGCAATCGTGCGGCCGGGCCGATCGGTGGCGTGCTCGGTGGCGCGATCGGCGGCGTGGTGGGCGTTGTTGGCGGCGTCCTGGGCGTTCCCTCGAACAGCAATGTTCGCGGTCCCGTCGGCGGGCAGTCGGGTGCCAAACAAACCAAGGCCGCCAAGAAGGGCGCTCAACCCGCGGCGGAGCCGGAACTGACCGCGGAGCAGATCGTCGCGAATAGCGATGCCAACATTACCCGTATCAAGGCGTCACTCAACCTGACGCCGGAGCAGGAAAAGAACTGGGCCGGCTTCAGCAGCGCCATGCATACGCTCGGCAATAACGGCGCGGAGCGTCTGAAACTGCGCATCGCCCGCGCTCAGCGCGATCCGCCGGATGACATCATCGAGCAGATGCGCAACGAGGCCCAGTTCCTCAACGACCGGGCCGTCGATCAGCGGGCCGTTGCCGATGCTGCGGAACCGCTATTCGCCACGCTGGATGACAAGCAGAAGGCGCTGTTCATCCAGGAGATGGTCGGCCTCAGCCGCGAGCGTGGTCTCGACTAATTGCCGCAGAGCGGAACCTCTTGTTCACGGGGACGTTTTTCCTTCATCAGATGAAGGAGACGATCATGGCCGAGAAATTCGATCCCGCGCCCCACGACAAATACGCTGTCGGCGTGAAGGAAGCAGCGCGCGCTGATCGCAAGACTCATGAGGAACTCAGCACCGGGCTGAAGGACAGTTTCCCGGCTTCGGATCCTGTGAGTGCTACGCAGCCGGACCGCTCGAAACACGATAACGACGATCGTTCATCGCTCTGGAACAAGATCACGGGCGTCTTCAAATCCTGACAGCTCGCGCGGTTGTAGTAATTGGTTAACCATGGGTGCCGCACAATGACCTCGGGCTTTGACTGATGATGGAGACAGGCGTTGGCGACCGTGTTCTCTGACAGTGATCTTGAAGCAACCGACATCCCGCCGGCTTCGCGGCGGGGCGATGTCTTCACCATCCACGCAACGCGCAATGACCAGAGCATGGTGACGCACCGGATCATTCCGGACGTTGCTGTCGCGCAGGCCCGGACGCTGAACGATGCGGGGTGGCGCGTCAGCATCTCCGGTCTCGGCGGCCGCCAGTTCCTGCCATCGGAATTTCACCAGCTGCTCACATTCAAACGGATCGGCTGACGATCCAAAATTTGAACCCCGCCGGTAACACGAGCGGGGTTTTTTGCATGTGCGAACATGATAGGTTCAAGCCGAAGAATCCTCCCAACTCACATAAGGTAATTGGCATAAGTCAATGGAAAAAATTGCATTTGCAGTCCTGGCTATTGCCTGCGTCGCTGCGCAGTCTCCCCTATATGCAGCGTCGTCGCGGACCGATCAGATGCTCAAACTGTCGCCGGAAACCCGTCTGGAGCAGCGTTGCGATGCGCGCGCCATGGGCGCCGTGGGCCGTGAGCACAAGGGATACAAGCCGGACGAGTTCGTTGCCTATGCGTTTGCCGATCCGGTCATTCGCGGCAACCAGATCAAGGCGCCGGGCGGTGCCGTTCGCAGCGGGGGCAAGTGGTACAGACTATCCTATGTCTGCGAGACCAGCTCTGACGGACTCGAGGTGAAATCCTTCGCCTATCAGCTCGGCGCTGAAGTGCCGCGCGGCGAATGGGACGAACACTATCTGGTGCCGCGCTGACGGCCACAGCAGCCCGTATTCAGGTCCACGATCGTGGCGGCACTATAGGTTCACGACGCCTGGTGACTTGAAAAAGCGTGACGAGATCTCGTTGAGCAAGTCCGTGCTCTGCATCGTCTCCAGGTTCGAGCGCGCGCACAGCAACGCTTTGAGAGGCGGCAGGTGCGGCAAGTAATATTCCTGCGCCCAGACGAGCGCAGGTGGGATCATCCGTTTCGGAATCGCGGTGATGCCGATGCCGCTTTCAACGGCTGCCAGCTTGGCGTGATAGTCGGGACTGTTGAATACAATCTTGTAGGAGAGGCCGTGGCGCGTCAGCGTCCGGATCATCAGATCGTCGCCCGGCCAGGTCAGAAGCGGGATCGGTGAGCCCGGACTGAGGACGAACTCCTTCGCGCGCACCCAAACGAATTCCTCGTCTGTCTCATTGACGATCAGGTGCGAGGCTTCGCTGCCCATCTCCGGATTTTCGAGGATGTAGGCAATGTCGATATAGCCGTCGATCAGGCCCTTGGTGATGCTGATGGAGTTGTCTGTATGAATGACCAGATCGGTCAGGCTTTGGGCGGTCTGGTTAGTGAAGAACTCCCGGACGAACAATGTGCTTAATCCCA
Source organism: Tardiphaga sp. GW822-FHT04G09 (assembly GCF_058800725.1). Taxonomy (NCBI): domain Bacteria; kingdom Pseudomonadati; phylum Pseudomonadota; class Alphaproteobacteria; order Hyphomicrobiales; family Nitrobacteraceae; genus Tardiphaga; species Tardiphaga sp. GW822-FHT04G09. The sequence continues at coordinate 202,388 of NZ_JBXAMO010000007.1, forward strand.
GCCGGATGGGCTGCGGATGATGGGCGGCGCCGCCGATCCGCAGCATCTGGTCGTTAGCCTCGAGGATGCGGCGGGCCTGGTGCAGGACCAGCTTGCCGAGCTGTGTGGCGGTCGTACCGTTGACCGTTTTGGTGAAGAGGTTGCCTCCCACCATGGCCTGGATGCGCTTGATTTGGGAGCTGACGGCCGGTTGGCTCAGGCCCAGCCGTTCGGCAGCCTTGGTCAGGCTGCCAGTCTCGGAGATCGCCACAACGGTACGGACGATCTCGATGGGGATGTTGAGCGGCTGATATCGCTTGTGCATTGCGACATTCCAGGGTCATCGAATAGATCGGTCCATCAACATCTATAGTTGTGTGGCGATGGACCGCAATCGAAGAGTTTAAATGCACTCTAAACTGCGTGAAAAGACGTATCGCCGCGAACCTGCAATCTGGATAATTCAACCGGAATAAGGTAGCTCACTACTGCTGCGATTCCCCAATCGGGTAGCGCGCTCTTTAAGCAATTATAGGTTGTCTGTTCCACGCTCGCATCATGCGCGAAAACGCGCAGGTCCGGGCGAGCTGTTCTCGGTTTTCGGAGACTGCAGATGCCCGGTACCCGCGGAGCTTACCTCAACGACAATATTCGTACCGAGCATTTGAAATGTTCGTACTGCAGGACCCAAGTCTATTTGATCAAGATCGAGTCGGACGACGAGGGCGGGGAGGTTCGCACCTTTGGCTGTCCACACTGCGCCGCATCGAAATCGTTGCGTTTGGCACCGCGCCGGGGCAGCTCCTGGGCCTGCTGAACTCGCTGCCGACCAGATCGTCTGCTGATCGACCGACTAGAGTCGGTCGACGCGCAGGAAGAAGGCCCAGATGACGGACAGGACGGCAGCGATGATGAGCCATGACGGGTTCATGCAGAAAATGTCGCCATAGCGGCACACCTGCATCGCCCATCCGCTGTTATTGATGCTCGCTGCATAGAACACACCGGCAGCGACCGTCAGAATGCTCGCAATCATGAACATGGGACGCTCCAATAATATTGCCGCCACACTGTTCTGCATTCTTGAAGCAGCCGTGAATCTGATCGCCGAAAGTCGGGGTCTTCCTCACATTGGGTGCAGAGACCGCTAGCCCGATACCGTCGCAGGTTCGTTTGAGGCTTTGTTAACCGCGAGTCGCCGACAGTTCCTGCGGGGACCTTGCGACGTTGGGGAGGCCTGATTTGGCCAAATACGAGACGACGAAATACGCGCAGATGCGCCGCTGCCGGATGGCGCATCTCCATGGCGAACTGATCGACGAACGATTTAGCGATGATGCCGACAGCGTTTTCGTCAACGGCTATGTTCATGCCGTCCGTCCGGATCTGACCTGCTGGCCGCTGCGCTGGACCATCACGGTAGAGCCGTATCCGGTCGAAAGTCGCGCTTTGGCGATGACGGGTTGAGCCGCGCAGTGCGCATCAAAAACTGGTATCGAAAGAAAAAGCCCTCGCTTCGGAGGGCTTTTTCTTTCGATGCGTTCCGCAGCGATCAGTAGCGCGCGACCGACGGGCCGCCGAAATGATAGTTCAGTCCGCCGCGCACCGTATTGGTCTTCAGATCCACATCGTGGGCGATGATACCGGTTGCCGCGCCGGGACCGGTGAAGACCGGCGCCGTTACCGACTGCTTGCCGAAGTCGGTGTGGAGATATTCGACCTTCGCCGACCAGTTCTTGCTGAAGGCGTGTTCGATGCCTGCGCCGATCGTCCATCCCGCTACGGTCTTCGACAATGATGCGGCTTCGTTCTGGCCGGTCGTGTCGGTGAGCGACGACGCAAAATTCAACTCGGTCAGTGCGAGACCGCCGGTCGCATAAAACAGCGTGCGATCGACCGTATAGCCGACGCGCGGGCGCAGCGTGACCAGCCAGTCGCTTGTCACCGAGCTGGCCGTGGTGAAGGACCCGCCGGCCGGGAAGGGGGCGGTGAAACCGCGCGACTGTTTCAGGCCGAAATAATTCGCATCGGCCTCGACGCCGAACAGCCAGCGATCGACCTGATGATTGTAGCCAATCTGGCCGCCGCCGGTGAAACCGTCGGGATTGAGCCGCGGTGAAGATGCTGCGATCGCCTGCTGGTTTGCAATCGGCGCCGTGCCGTTGACGAAAGCATTGGAGACGTTGCTCTGGCCCCAGGAGCCGCCGGCATTGCCGCCAGCATACCAGCCGCCCCAGTTGTAGCCTGCTTCAGTCGCCGCGGGCGCTTTGGTCCACACGCGCGACTGCAGGTCGGCGGCAGCGGCATTCACCGCGCCCGACGCTGCGATGATCGCGGCCAGCCAAAGCGTTCGCATCCAGAACCTTCCATCGCCCTGAAGATATTGAGCGAATTCGACACAAGCCTTAGCTGGAAACGCGGACCTTGGCTGTCACCGGAGGGCAACAGAAGCAGAACAATACCTGAGTAAGGCAGCAGAAAGCCCGGCCACGTGGGCGGCCGGGCTTTCCGTAATTTGGTGTGATCAGTAGGCGCAGACGTTGACGGTACGGACGCGCGGCCCACGGCGGGTTTCCACGACGCGGCGCTGCAGGCAGCCATCGGTCAGGCCGCCGACATAGAAAGCGGGCCCGCCATAGAAGGCGTGGTGACCGTAGCCACCCCATCCACCGTGCCAGCCGCCAATATGCCAGCCATGAGCCGACGCAGCGCTGGGGGCGAGGGCGGCCGCACCGAGTGAGGCCGCAGCGATCAGTCCGAGGGTCATTTTGCGAAACATAGATATTCTCCATGGGTGGGCGCGGTGCGCCTTGCTGTGTCCCTGCCCATCAGTCGCAGCCCTTACGGCGCGCGTTCAAAGCGGATCTGGAGAATCGTGTTTCAGTCTTGTTTCGCCGGAGGCAGCTCTCGTTGAAGCCGGGCCTCTCGAGCAAGGCAGCACAGTGGTTGCAGACGCACCAACTCGCTGGGTTGCGACATGGCTGAGCGGCGATGCTGCGAGATCGTTGCGCGCTTAGAAGCGGGCGCGGTAACCGTCATAGGCGTGAGCGGCCAGAATGCCGGCGCTGAGAAAGCCGAAGAGTGCGGTGACGGTCTCGATCATCGTGGTAGTCCTTATTCCCCCGCGACCTACAAACGTCACAGGGGGCCGCACAGTCAAAGAGATTCGCGGTCGGCTTTTCATTCGGAGCTGTAGTGATGCGTCGTTGCAACATTTTACCCGGTCGCGAGGAGCGATCGCGGCGCGATGGCGATGACAATGCGGCGCCGACGAGGCGAGACCTGCCTGGCGCAGCGTTAACTGGCGTTGAAGACGTATGAGCGCGGGCATGACGACGGGACATGGGGGATTAGCGGGGCGCAGCAGTTCACCTCCGCGGATTTTTTGCTTACATACGCTCCAAGGAATGGCGCCGGTTGTCTCGCTCGACGAGCCGCAGGATCGGATGCCGCAAGTGAGGATCTCCCGTGGCCGATGCATTCAATAACGAGATCAATGTCGGGCCGCCGCCGGTGACCTTGCCCAAGCGCAGGTCGTTCGGCCCGCTCGGAATCATCGTCGTGCTGCTGATCCTCGGTGGCGGCGGTGGATATCTCTGGCTGAACTACCGCGAAGCGCTGACCGATATGGTGCAAGCTGTCACGGGAAGCACTGGCAGCAGAGATGGCGCGCCGGTTTTGGCCAGCGCGGCGGAGGGCGGAGTCAGCGCGACTGATTTCGCAGCGTTCCAGCAACAGACCGGAAGTTCGATCCAGGCCGCAACCGAACTGCTGACGGCGCAGCAGGTCGAATTGAAGCGCTTGTCCGATCAGATCCAGGGCCTGACGACCCAGGTCGTTGGACTGACCGCCAAGATCGATGCGCTGCAGGGCCGAGGCGTTCTCGCACCGCCGGCTCCGGCCGCCGTGCCGACAGCACCCTTGGCCGCAGTTCCGGCTGCTCCCGTCGTCGCCCGCCCGGCGCCAACGGCACCGCGTAAACGACCCGCCGATCGTCCTGCAGGAGCTATCTCGGTCGGCGGCGCACCGCTCCCGGCGGCTCAGCCACCGCGTTAGTTCCGATCCTCGAAGCGGCCTGGCGCGTCCCGGGCTGTCTTGCCTTCCGAGGCGGGCGATGGCGGCTGAGATCGGGCGGCCCGCCGACGATCTTGGTCTTCACGAATTCGCATTTGGGGCAGGTGAAGGTGCATTTGTCGCCACCCCCGGCATCGGGCTCGCTCCGCAACAACGTCATCCGCGCCCGGCACATCGCACAGCGCGGCGGCTTGAGAGCGCCGAGTGTTTCGGCGGGCGTTGTTGGCTCGGATTGATCGATCATGTCGTCCGATGGAGGCTGATGCGGCAAATGGCGGAAGGGAAACGACGATAATGGGCAGAACGTCTAACCGCGGATTACCATCGCCGAGAACGCGGGCAACCGCGATCCTGATGTTATCATAGAGGATCGTCTGCGGCACTACGCGCGGCGTTGACCCCTTGGTGTTGCTCACTGTCCGCGAGAAGGACCGAGGGCAGCCCCGCCAGTATTGTGCGCCTTGCAGACAACCTGTAGCTCGGGCCGGTCACGAAGGGCTGTATCGCCCTGCTGATTTCCCCATGAGTAAACAAAATCGAACTCCGGCGATGGAATGATGGTCGTCCACCGATCGATCAACGCCTGAAGTTGTTTCGGGGTAGGGACGACATATTTCCCGCCCTCAGCCGTTTTGAAGGTGCCCCCGCCAAACGCCTGAAACACCGGCACAATTTTTCCTGCAGGTATTCCCGCCTGGACGGCGGCCGCAACGGCCGCGTCTATGTCATTCAGGTTCGATGCGCCCGCGTCTGTACGGAAAGGGTAAGGATCAAGCCCATACAGATCGATTCCGGTGTTTGCCGGGTTGTATGTATTCTTGTAGTCCGGGCGGGCGTTCGATGAGCCCATGTTCATCAGCACGATAAACGTTTTCGCACCCGGGACATTCTGGTGTATCCAATCGGACTGTTCCTTAAGGCTACTTGGGGTGATGAGTTCGCCATACCTGCCAGTTGGATCAGGCTCGTCCCAGAGATAGAACCCGAATACCTTCGCGTTGCCGATGAACGGTTTCACCTTGTTCTGAAACTCGGTCGTGGCTCCGCCTTTGATGCCAAGCCAGATCAGGCCTTTCATGCCTTGGGGGAGAGCGTTGAGCGAGGCGAGGTCGCCAACGTCGGCCATGTTAAAGCCGAGTTCAGCTCCCGCTCGCGCGTCTGAGGCGCCCAAACCGGATGCATAGTGAACGGTGGTTTGAGCGCTCGCGCCCGCTATCCATGCGATCAGCGCGATCACGGCAAGTAGAGCGATTTTCATAGCCCATCTCCTTATGCCAGCCGGCCGAGTTGGTACGAATGCCCGCCTTTTCCACTCACGGTGTTGGGGGTCGAGATCAAGCGGGCGGTTCGCTGCCTTCAACTTTCGCGCCCGGCGAAGCGATCGAGGGAGCAAAGCAGACTTCTTGCGCAACCCGGTAACCCGCGGCCAAACGGCTGATGATAGACATCAGCCCTCGGATCAGCGGTTTGCGTACTGGTACTTCTATGAAGTGCCAGACGAGGAAGGACGCAATGAACATTCCAACCAGCACGAGTATGACGGCGGCGTGCTTGCCGACATGCGGTGCAAGCGCATTGAGCAGAATGTAGCCGATGAATTGATGCAACAGATAGAGCGGATAGGTCAGGCCGCCCAGCATCAACATCGTCGGAGACGGACGCACGACGGATCGGAGCATGATGGCGCCGGCAAAGATCACGTGTATCGCGATGTTCGCGGCGACGAGGTGAGGGTAGGACGGCGCGGCTCCAAGATGCGTGATCATCCAGTTTTGAGAGAAGACGATGGTCTTGCACGAAAGCAGGAACGACGCTGCGAGAAGTGCCAGCGCGCCCGACGAGCGGCCTCTTGAAATCAGGTGATAAGCTAGGATTCCACTGGCAAAGAACGGTGCATATGCCGTCACCAGGACGATGCGCAGTGCGCCGCTTCCGACGAATGTCTCGTTCAGCGCGGAAATTGCCAGCCAAATTGCGATAATGGTGAGCTTTCGACGCGGATAGACGCCGACGAAGATCAGCGCGGCGAACCAGCCGTAAAAGACGATCTCTAGCATGATCGACCAGTAGACGCCGTCCATCGCAAGCCGACCAAGGGCGGGAGCGAACATCGAAAGATTAGCGGCATAGGTCAAAAGATCGGTCGGGAAACGCGGATCGCGGGCAATCGTGAGAACGATAAAGGTCGCCGTCATGCAGACGAGAAATCCGGGATAGAGCCGGACGAAGCGCGCGACGGAAAATTCCTGCCAGTGTCGGCCCTCGGCTGACCAGGAGATCACGAAGCCGCTGATCAGAAAGAACAGATTTACGCCGAGATAGCCGTACATTGCGAACGGCACCGCCGCGGGGTACCCGTCGTCGAGATCGCCTGCGATCTTGCCGCGGAAGCAATAGTGGAAGAAGACAACAGCCAGCGCTGCCAGCAGTCGCAATAGATCCAGCGACGCCATGCGCGACGAATTTGGTGCGCTTGTCCCTTGGTTCATGATCGGTCCTCGACTCTCACGCTATCGTAAGCGCCGGGCGGCCGCGTCATTCAAACGCACGATGACGAGTGCAAGCTTCTTGTCTACTTCGCGAGGCTGGCATGGGCTGACTTCGCGGAGAGCGTCATACGTCGTGTTGTGCACGACGGGAACGAGCCGCTCACCCGCGAGGAGTGCCGAAAGCTCTTTATCGGCGATGCCTCCTATTCTCCATCAATCGTCGGGCGAGGAAGGAAGGAGACCGGCATCGCTGCCAGCTGCGTGTTTGATTAATCTCCATCGGCATCGTGCTTCACTTCAGGTCCGATCGTTCAAGTGAAGTATGCGCTGCGGTGCGGACTAGGTCAGCCACAAAATTGGCTCCAGCTTTTGTCAGGTGGCCGTAATCCCATGAGATCAATTCGCCTCTCGGCGAGCTTCCGTGTGTGATGCATCCCGCCTCGTTGCACATGGCGTTGTATATCGAAATGAACTGAGCACCGGAGGTCCTCGCTACGGCGGCGAGATCGCTGTCCAATTGCTTATAGTCCACGTTGCTTGGTCGGATGCGATCCGGAATTCTGCCCGAGGATTTCCAGTTCTCATAAACTTGTGTGGGCAAATCGGGTGACCATAGCGGCGCGGGACCGAGGATCACTATTTGCTTCACTGATTTTCGCGTTTCGACCACAGCGCGCGCGAGACTGCTCATCTGGGAGCGCTTCAATTCTTCGCTGTTTACCAAATGTGCCCAGAAGGCGAATATAATCAGCTTATTCGGCTTTAGCTCAGCGATCCTGTTAACAATATCGTTGTTGCTCCTTTCGCATACCGTCGAGTTTGCACCGAATGAGGGTAGGCATGCGTCTCGTGTAAATTGAGCGACCTGTCCGTCGCGATCTTCGGAAAAGCCGGTGTAAAGGCGGCCAGCGTGCGAATCGCCCCAGATCAATGTTTGCCCAGCACCGCACTCTCTGCTGAACTCGCTTGTCGCAGTGTTCGCAATCCAGCACGTCTGCGCGCGAGCGCCTGCGGCTGAGTCATATCGCATTGTGTCGATTACAGATCGAATCTCCGCAGGGTAGCGCTTTGGGAGGCCGCTGCTGAAACATACCGCGGCGCTCATTAAAAGGGCGAGAGCGGCCATCGACGATGCAATAGCAGGCGCCCGCTGGCTGAGACGTCCGAAGCGAATTGGTGTTTCTACCAGTGCAGTAGTTAGCCAAGCTAGAACAAAACTGGCGATGACGATGCATCCCATGATCCATGCGGATGTAAGACCTGAAATCGTCGCAAAGGTGATCAGGGGCCAGTGCCACAGGTAAGCGGGGTAGCTGATCTTTCCGACCTCTATGAGTAACCGGCGCTCCAAGAAACTCGCGCCGTAAGCGAGTATCAGGGCGGATCCAACAACAGGAGCTGCAGCACGCCAGCCGGGGAATTCGCTTGATTTGGTGAGAAGGGCGGCGCTGCATAAGATGAGTACAAGGCCGAAAAAAGAAACGATGTTCCCACGTTTAGGATTCCGGATTGCGACCGCGATAAGTCCGCCGGTTCCGAGTTCCCAAAGGCGAGCCAGCGGGTTGTAATATGCGGTCGCTTGGTTGAGACGTGTGTCAATGATGCAGTAGATGAATGATGCAACTACGATCACTGTTAGAAACGCGATCGCCCTCTTTTGGGTTCTCGCAAAGAGGATCAGTAGGAGCGGCCAGAGAAGGTAGAATTGCTCTTCAATCCCTAACGACCATAGGTGGAGAAGGGGTTTCGTTTCGGCCGCGGCATCGAAGTACCCGACTTCCGTCCATGCCAAGAAATTCGGGAAGAACAACAATCCGGCGATGCCTTGGAGGCCCAGATTCTCATATCTGATTGGCAGCAGGATGAAGCCGCCAAAGATAACCGTTGCTCCGATTACAATAGAGAGCGCTGGCAAAAGCCTCCTAGCTCTCGCCTGGTAAAACTTCCCGAAACTGAAGGTGCCTTCCGTCATTTGAGGGAAGTATTTTCGGGTGATCACGTACCCACTGATGACGAAGAACACGTCAACGCCCACGTACCCGCCGGTCAAGGCGGCCGGAAATGCGTGGAAGATAACAACAAGAATCACCGCTACAGCGCGAAGCCCGTCAATATCTGGACGATAGTCTTGCGGCATGGCCTCTCAGCGCTGGTGTGATCATATGGAGGTATCTTTCTATAGGGGGGCGACCTGATAGTCGAGGCACGCGGCGCTGATGCAGGGCCTTTGCGGAAGGCCCCGACGGTGATGTGGCAGGTCGAGGAAAGGGGCGAGCGATGCGGCAGGAAAGCGCCTCAAGCATGGATTTTTTGGCCTTCTTCGAGGTGGCGTGGATGTTTGCCTGCCGGAAAAGGCCCCCTTCAATTAACGCGGCAGCATCGAGCGGGGACCGGTCCCGCGTGATTTCGGCCATCCCGCGAGCGGTCCCGACGTTCCGGAAGCAGGTGTCGTTCCGGAAACGGTTGCGAATGCGGCGTGGCGCCGTTGCCTCAGATCAGTCGTTCATTGCCGAAGGCCCCGGGCGAAACTGGGGCCACGGCAGTCTTGCGACGATATAGCGGGATCCTTCGACGGTTAGATGGCCATAGTCCCAAACCAGAGGGGTGCCGTCTTCGACAGTGATCGGGCATGTGCCAGCCGGGCAGACGTCGTCGACTACAGAAATGTAGGTAAAACCCTCGTAGTTTGGCAGCGCCGCTTTCATCTTCGCGTCGCCCGCAAAGATGTCTGGGCGGATCATATCTGCGGACTCGGGCACGACGCCCTTGGACGTGGCACGAATGATCATTGAGGGAAGACCCGTTTTGAACTGGACTGCGGGTCCGACAACGATCACCTGACTTCCCCGCGAGATCAGGGTCGCGGCGGTGGCCTTGATGTTCTCGACCATAGAGTCGAAGCGTGAAGAGTGAACGTCTCTCAACCAGTCGCCAGAAATGATGACGACATCCGGAGTATGGGAATCGAGCCACGGAACGACCGTCGCAGCAAAATTGCGGCACCATACGCCCGCATTAGGGCGAGGCTGGAAGGTCGGCGTGCAACCGGCCTGAGTGGCCTGCATGAGATTGAACCGCTCGCGCTTGGCCATCTCCGACAAGCCGGGATAGTAATGCGCGGCGTGGCTATCGCCCCATAGGAGGACGTTCAGTTTTCCGGACGCAGGTTGCAGGCAACGCTCCGGATCGAATGGACGATCATCGAAGCGAAAGCATTGTCCCCCCCGATAGGCGCTCTGATCGAAGGAATTGAAAGCGTCCAGTTTGGCCAGACGCTGGTCCATCTCGGACTGAGGCGTCTGGATCATCAAGCCCGCTGTACTTGCCGTAATGAGGCAGGCGGAAGCGCTGGCCGCGACGAGAGCAATGGAGCGTCGGCCGCCCGCCCATGCCCTTCGTCGGAAGGGTTCTTCGATAAATCTCCATGAGGCGTAGGAAATCGCGACTGCACCGGCGAAGAGCACGAGCTTATCGAACCCACTGAGCGTAAGCCCGTCCATCGTAAACCTTGCGAAGACGAACAGCGGCCAGTGCCATAGGTAGAGGGAATACGATATCGTTCCAAAGAAGCGCGCAAGGCGGTATGGCGAGTAAGGGCCGCGGACGACCTGTGCAGCGCCGGTACCGCTCCAGATGAAGAGGGCAGCGCCGACGCATGGATAAAGAGCATGCCATCCCGGGAAAGATGAGTTCGCTCGAAGCCCGAATATGGGGATGAGCAAAAACGCGTAGCCGATGCCGCAAGCAATATTTCGGTGAAGCTGCCGTCGTAGAGTGGGAAACCCCTCTATTGCGATCAGACTTCCCATCATGAATTCCCAAGCACGAACGGGACACATGTAGAAGGCCGCGGCGCTTTGACCGTTCCGGAGTAACCACAGTCCGGATGCGCAGGATGCAACTGCGAGGCCGCAGACGACCGAGAATAGGACTAGCTTGGCGCGTGCTCCTGAAAACCTCAGAACAGCCCAGATCAAAACCGGCAGGACGAGGTAAAATTGCTCTTCGACGGAGAGAGACCATGTGTGGAGCAACGGTTTCTCGACGGCAGATCGATCGAAATATCCGCTCTGGGACCAGAAGAAGATGTTCGCGGTGAACGTTACAGCGCCAGCAATGGAGCCAAAGAAACCGCTTCGTTCAGATGGCAATAGGAAGTGGATCGAGAGCGGGATCGTAACCGCGATCATCACATACAGCGCGGGCAACAGCCGCCGCACGCGTCTCTCGTAGAAGGTTGAAAACGAAAAGCTCCCGGCCAGCATCTCACGCTGGATGATTTGCGTGATCAGGAAACCGGAAATGACAAAGAAAATGTCGACGCCGACGTAGCCGCCGTGCGCGCCAGCGGCCTCGCCAAAGTGGAATGCCACGACCGCCAAAACCGCAAGACCGCGGAGTCGGTCAATGTCTTCCCGATAAGGCAGATGCACCCCGTAGATCCCCAAGCCTTCCACGCCCAACGCGAGTACTAATAGGGCCACGAGCCAGCGTAAAGCCATTGGCAGGGCGAAGGATTCGCTCCCTCACGCACGGGGGGGGGGGAGGGGCTGGGGCGGGCAAAAAGCCCAAGGCGGATCGGCTCCTCGGCGCGTTTGACTGCGGACCACGAGCCAAGTTCTTTCCTTGAGCGAGCCCCTTGCTTCCGGAAGATGCTGCCGCACCACGCGGCATACTCCGCCCGGCCGGTGTCCATGCAGGCGGTCCTTCCTGCCGCAGATCAAGCAACACGCCAAACGGGCTCGGACGAGACGGCTGAGTTTAAGCCAACATCCCGGGCCCAATCCGATGATGGGTCGGGGCGACGCCGAGACATTCCCCTGGAGATCGCATTAATCGAAAGATCAGCCGCCTCGGACGGCGATGAGTCTTTCGACCTCCAGAGGCGCTGCGTCGAAAGAGCGACGTATGGCGGAAAGGGTGGGATTCGAACCCACGGTACCCTTGCAGGCACGGCGGTTTTCAAGACCGCTGCCTTAAACCACTCGGCCACCTTTCCGTCGTGGGACAGCGCTTAGCAAAGCGGCCTGCCGAGGGAAAGAGAGGATTGTGCCGGGATGGCCGGCCAGGCGCTGAAATCTGCGGGACAGGTGATTCTCAAGAGCGGTCGGTACCGGCGGGGTGGGCGTGCTAAGCAAGGCCTGACGATTCTGAACGACGGAGACCACCATGGCAAACCCGACACCACGCGCCGACGCCTTGCGTGCGATGCGCGAGGCCAAGTTCGAGGCCGCGCAGCGACTGATCAAGGAGGCGGGCAAGGCTGCTGCAGCCACGGAGAGCAAGCCTGCGCCTGCGGCAAAGAAGGCGCCTATCGCGAAGCTTGCCGGGGAACCGGCTGCCGAGGTTCCAGCGGTCGAGACCCATGGTTCAGGACCTCAGGCCGCTGACGTGCTGCCGGCCGAAGCTTCGGTTGCCGAAGTCAAACCCGCAAAGACCAAAGTACCTAAAGGAAAGCCGGCCAAGGCAGAGGCAGCCAGGAGCGTTGCCAAAAAGACCGCCACCAAAAAGGGTTCCGCCAAGAAGGCCTAGCGGCCAGCGGCATTCTGCCCGGAAAGCAGGGCGGACCGAGCCTAGATTTCGCCCGAGATCGCGCCTATATCTGGTTCGTCGCAAGACGATGGCGCTGAACCTCTCAATGGACTGCGGGCAGACCCGGGGGCAGTACCCGGCGCCTCCACCTCAGCAGCTCGCGATCTCATCCGGGTGAGATCGATTTCGCCGGACGGTGAAATGCACGGGCTGCTCAGGCGGGGGCGAAACAGGATCGATGGCCGCGAAGAAGTTGAGAATTGTGCTCGGCATGATACCGCCGTTATCGGGTCAAAACCTAAATGCAAACGATAACGTTCGCATGAACGAAGTGCGCCTCGCGGCGTAACCGTTCGGGGTAGGTCCACCTTGCAACAGAACGGCCATGGCCGCGTCAACCTTCGGGTTGGCGCGGCTTTTAATTTGTAGAGCAGCGAGCGTGGCGCTTCCGCGCGTTCAATGCCTGGTCTTGCCGCTCTGCAGGAACGGCCGCCGCGCATTTTCGTGTTTCTGGTAGAGTTCGAGCCAGCGCCGGTCTTCGGCCTGGGCCCATTGTTCGGGCGAGATCCCAGGCGGGCGGCCGTGACCGATGGTGCCGTCGAGGCGGGTGAATTCCGCAGTCTCCTCCACGATCAGCCCGATCAGTACCCGGACGCCCTGGTCATTCAGCTCATAGTTGTCGTCATCGTCGATCATGCCGGCAATTGAACAGGGCTGTCGGTGCGGTCAATGCAATTACGGGCTTAACCTAACCGATCAACCTTACCGGCAGCATGTGCGCATGATCGTCGGCAGCTATCCACGTCACCACGCGATGGTGCCTGTTTGCTGCCAACTCGCGCCGCGTCACCACGAAGCGCCGCTCGCCGATGCCATGCTTGCCGTGGGCGCCTAAATTGTCACCGCAGCCACGACGCAATTTTAACAGATTGCACGCTCACATTCAGTGTCGTTCGGTCGATGCAATGGAGCAGGCAATGGCACGCAATTTCGGCGTCCCCCGACAGTTCACCCCGCAGACGCAGGCGCCCGTCTGGCCGCTGTGGATAATGGCTTTCGCGGTCGTCACCGTCATCAATGCAGCGACATTCCTTCCGCACTAGCGGGAGCGGGCGGGTGATCGCCCGGCGCTGCATCCGGAAGACGCCACGACCCGAGCACATAGAGCTTCATGCTGTTGTGGAAGCGCGATGTGACGACGGTGAAGATGGCTTCGGGATGTTCGGCCCAGATCGCGATCTGGTAGAGCGTCACGATCAAGTGGCCATCGCGAAATCTGTACTCTCCCGCACCGGTGATCCCGCCGCAGTCCGTCCTTGAAACGTCCATCTCCATCCCCAAAATCCTGCCGCCAGAATCCAGCCCAGGAATCCCGTCGGCGCGTTCTGCGATCAAATCAAGATCGTGCGCGATCGTTCAACTAACAAATAGTTGAAATCGACTGGGCGGGGCGCGGAAATTAATCTCCGTTAGCGGCGAGCTGCAAATTCAAACCAAACGGCGACGGGGATTTTAAAAATCACCATATATTGCTGTGCCCAACGAAAATGCCGGGGGGCTTTGTGGTGATCGAGACGTTGGTGTTGCTGAGTGCTGTGGCCGGTGTCAGCTTCCTGCTGGTGGAGCTCTATCGCAGGCGTCAGGACGTGCTGTATGGCCCCTATATCCGCCGCGAGTGGCGCGATTGATCGCGCGCGGTGTGTGCAGCGCGAGATGATTACCCGTTGTACGGGCTAAAAAACGACATCCTCTGTTTACCATATCGGGCCTCTCCCCATTTTCGCCGCGATCCGGCTGCGATATATTCATCACTTGATGCGGAAGTGGGCTGCATCGGGGATTATGGCCGTGGGGATGCCCGGATATGGGCAGGCGGCCGCTGGAATGGTATTGGGGCGTATGGGGATTCGTGGGTCACATCGACTCGGCCAGGCTGTTCAGGCAGCAGCGGCCATCAGCGCCTGTCTGGCGTTGGCCAATTGTTCGTCCTCTTCCACCAGCTTCAGTCGTCTCGATCCGAAATATGGCGTTTCGAGCAGCCCCCGTGTGGTCGGGATGGGCGAGCCGGTTCCCAAGGGCGGCGGCACTTATCGTGTCGGCAAACCCTACACCGTCGCCGGCAAGCTCTATGTGCCGGAAGAAAACATCAATTACCGCGCTGAAGGCATCGCATCCTGGTATGGCGACGCGTTTCACGGCCGTCTGACGGCCAATGGTGAAGTGTTCGACATGGCCTCGCTCACGGCGGCCCATCCGACGCTACCGATACCGAGCTATGCGCGCGTCACCAACGTCAATAACGGCAAGTCGCTGATCGTGCGTGTCAACGATCGCGGCCCGTATCACGGCAACCGCCTGATCGACGTCTCGAACAAGGCGGCCGAACTGCTCGAATTCAAGGGCAACGGCACCGCCAAGGTCCGCGTCGAATATGTCGGCCGCGCGCCGCTGGAAGGGTCGGACGATCGCCAGCTCGTGGCCACCCTGCGTACCGGCGAACCCGCGCCGTCGCCGTCATTGGTCCGTGTCGCATCGGCACGTTCCTTCGTGCCTGATATGCAGGGTGGTCGCGTTGTCTCCCGCGATGTCCCGCTGCCGGAAGGGCGTCCGTATTCGCTTGGCAATACGCCGGCGGATATGGCCTCGATCCGTTCGACATCTGAGATGTCGGCGTCGAGCCGCATGCGGACCGCCTCGGCACCGCGGATGACCGAGAACCATCGCGCAGTCTCCTATGAGAGCAATGCTGCTTACGCTGCGCCTGCCGAGCCGGATGACGGCACCGTCGATGCACGCGGCGCCCAGGCCATTCTGTCCGGCCGCGGTCTCTACTAAGCCAGTCCGTCCTTCATTCCCGATATCGTGACGGGCGCAGCATGGTGCCCTGATGTGCGTTGCACCTTGCCGCGTTGTTTGCCGCCGGTGATCCTGTTAAGACCTGAGCACTCAGGACAGCACATGGCATCTGGCTCTATCTCGTTGAAACGACCGCAATTCGCCGCGCTGAGCTGGCGTATGCTGCTGGCTGCCCTGGTCGCTTTCAGCGTCGATCTCGGTCCGGCGCAGGCTGCGAACCAGAGCGTGCAGGGCGCCAAGAAAGTCGTCGAGGACGGTGGCTACGACACCGATGCACCGACCGCGATCCTGATCGAGGCCGGCTCCGGCAGCGTGCTGTTCGAGAAGAATGCCGACGAGCTGCGCGCGCCCTCCAGCATGATGAAGCTGATGACCGTCGAGCTGGTGTTCGACGCGCTGACCCGCGGCGACATCAAGCTCACGGACGAGTATCGCGTCAGCGAGAATTCCTGGCGCAAGGGCGGCGCGCCGGCCGGTGCATCGACCATGTTCGCCGCCATCAACAGCCGCGTGCCCGTCGCCGATCTGCTGCGCGGTGCGATCATCCAGAGCGGCAACGACTCTTGCATGATCCTGGCTGAGGGCCTCGCGGGCGGCGAGGCAGCTTTCGCCGAGAAGATGACGGCACGAGCGCGTGCGCTCGGGATGCCGAAATCCACTTTCGCCAATTCGAATGGCCTGCCTGACCCCGGCAACAAGATGACGGTGCGCGAGCTTGGCGTGCTCGCCCGCCACATCGTCCGCACCTATCCCGAATTCTACAAGCTGTTCGGCGAACGCGAATTCACCTGGAACAAGATCCGTCAGCAGAACCGCAATCCGTTGTTGGCGACGTTCGACGGCGCCGACGGCTTCAAGACCGGCTACACCAAGGATGGTGGCTACGGCATGGTCGGCTCGGCCATTCGCGACGGCATGCGGCTGATCGTGGTGATCAACGGTCTGGACGATCCTGACGATCGCGCGACTGAAGCGAAGAAGCTGCTGGAGTGGGGTTTCAAGAATTTCGAAGCCCGCACGCTGTTCGCGGCCGACCAGACCATCGGCTTCGCCAAGGTGTTTGGCGGCGAGAGCCGCTCGGTCGCGCTTTCGGCCCGGGAACCGGTCAAGGTGATGGTGCAGAAAAATGGTACCGACAAGCTGATTGCACGCATCGTCTATCAGGGCCCGGTGCGCGCACCGGTCGAACCCGGCCAGCCGGTCGGCGTGATCAAGGTCTGGCGCGGCGCCAATATTGCCGTCGAGACGCCGCTCTATACGGCGGCTGCCGTCGGCACGGGATCGACCATGCGGCGCGCCGTCGATGGTGCCGGCGAGCTGGTGATCGGACTGTTCCGCGCCGGCGCCGAGAAGCTCTGACATGACGGAGACGCCCACGACACCGCCGCCGCGCGGTCGCTTCGTCACTTTCGAAGGCGGCGAGGGCGCCGGCAAATCGACCCAGATCAAAATTCTGGCCGACAGGCTTGAGGCCGAAGGCAAACGCGTCATCGTCACCCGCGAGCCCGGCGGCTCGCCCGGCGCCGAGATCATCCGTCATGTGGTGCTGTCGGGCATGGGCAAGCTGCTCGGGCCTGAAGCCGAGACGCTGCTATTCGCCGCCGCGCGCGACGATCACGTCCACGCGGTGATTGCGCCGGCGCTGGAGCAGGGCATCTGGGTGCTGTGCGACCGCTTCTCGGATTCGACGCGGGCCTATCAAGGCCGGCTCGGGCATGTCTCGCCAGAACTGCTCAACGCGATGGAGCGCGTCACCATCGGAGGGCTCAAGCCCGATCTCACGGTCATTCTCGATATCCCGGTGTCGATTGGCATGCGACGCGCAGCAGCGCGGCGCGGCAATGATGTGCCCGACAGGTTCGAGGCCGAGGGTATCGCCTTTCATCAGGGGCTGCGTGACGCGTTCCGGCAGATCGCGGCTGACGAACCGCAACGCTGCGTGCTGATCGACGCCAATGCAGATCCGAAGATCGTATCGAACAATATCTGGGGCGTGTTGCGCCGACGCCTTCTGACGCCGTCGAACCATGAGGCGACACCCGCATGAGCGCAAAGTCATCGGAGCAGACGATCTCGGTCCCGCATCCGCGCGAGACGACGGCGCTGTTCGGTCATCAGGATGCCGAGGCCACGCTGCTCAATGCCTATCGCGGCGGGCGCATTCCGCATGCCTGGCTGATCGGCGGTCCGCAGGGTATCGGCAAGGCAACTTTGGCCTATCGCATGGCGCGTTTCGTGCTGGCGCATCGCGACCCTGCATCACCGCAGGTCCAGGCAGCAGAGTCACTCGCCCTCGATCCGATGCATCCTATCGTGCGCCAGGTCGCCGCCGAATCCCATGGCGGCCTGCTGACGCTGGAGCGTTCGCTCAACGACAAGGGTGTGATGCGCACGGTGATCACCGTCGATGAGACCCGCGAGACCGTATCGTTCTTCGGCTCGACCGCAGCCGTCGAGGGCTGGCGCGTCTGCATCGTCGATACCGTCGATGAGCTGAACGCCAATGCCGCCAACGCGCTGCTGAAGGTGCTCGAGGAGCCGCCGCTACGTTCGCTGTTCCTGCTGGTGACGCATGCGCAGGCGCGGGTGTTGCCGACCATCCAGTCGCGCTGTCGCAAGCTGGCACTGCGTCCGCTTTCCGTCGCCGATGTGACCCGCGCCACGTCGCAGGCCGCCGAGATCGAAACCAGCGATCCCTTGCTCAAAGAGGTCGCCGAAGCCTCCGAAGGCAGCGTCTCGCGCGCCCTCAATCTGCTTGGTGGCGGCGCGCTGAAACTGCACCAGCGCACCGCATCGCTGCTGAACACGCTGCCCCATGTCGATCCGCGTGAGCTGCACGCCCTCGGCGATGCGCTGGGGACCAGCGACCGTGTCGCGCTCGGCGCCTTTGTCGACAGTGTCGACCGCTGGATCGGCGAGCGCATGCGGGCCGATGACGCCAATGCCAACGCCAATCTGCCCCGCCTTGCGCGGCTGGCGGAGGTATGGGAAAAGATCAACCGAGCCGCGCGCGAGACCGAATCCTACAATCT
Source organism: Tardiphaga sp. GW822-FHT04G09 (assembly GCF_058800725.1). NCBI lineage: Bacteria > Pseudomonadati > Pseudomonadota > Alphaproteobacteria > Hyphomicrobiales > Nitrobacteraceae > Tardiphaga > Tardiphaga sp. GW822-FHT04G09. The sequence continues at coordinate 220,350 of NZ_JBXAMO010000007.1, forward strand.
CGAGCGAAAACCGCTGGTTTTCTCGGTATTTGGACTACTCGCGGAAGCAACGCGCTGATCGCTGCGAGACTGGTTTCCGCCAATCCGCGCTCCACCAAGATCGTCTTATTCAAGGTCCGTAAAGTCAGCCATGACATCTGCAACCGATGCAACCCGACCGGCGTATTTTCTGACAACGCCGATCTTCTATCCCAACGGCGTGCCGCATATCGGTCATGCCTATACGGTCATGGCGACCGACACGATTGCCCGCTTCCAGAGGCTCGACGGTTACGATGTTCGTTTCCTGACCGGAACGGATGAGCACGGTCTGAAGATGCAGCAGACCGCCGTCAAGGAAGGCCTGACACCGCTCGAACTGGCCGACCGGAATTCTGCGCGTTTTCGCGAGATGGATGCTGCGCTCAACATTTCCTATGACGACTACATTCGCACGACGGAGCCGCGTCACGAACGCGCCTCGCAGGCGCTCTGGGTCGCGCTGGAGAAGGCCGGCGCCATCTATCTCGACAAATATGCCGGCTGGTACTCGGTTCGCCAGGAAGCCTATTTCGACGAGGCGGAAACAACGCTCGGCGACGATGGTGTCCGGCGTGAGCCGCTCGGCTCGCCGGTCGAGTGGACCGAGGAGGAAACCTATTTCTTCCGTCTGTCCGCCTACCAGGACAAGCTGCTCGATCTGTATGCGCGTGTTCCTGATTTCGTATTGCCGCGCGAGCGCCTCAACGAAGTGACGAGCTTCGTCAAAGGCGGCCTGCAGGATCTGTCGATTTCGCGGACCACGTTTGACTGGGGCATCAAGGTGCCGGGCGCGCCCGGTCATGTGATGTATGTCTGGATCGATGCGCTCACCAACTACATCACCGCGGCCGGCTATCCCGATGTCGATGGCGAGAGCTTCAGGCGATACTGGCCGGCCAATCTGCATGTGATCGGCAAGGATATTGTTCGCTTCCACGCGGTGTATTGGCCTGCCTTCCTGATGGCGGCCGGAATCGATGTCCCGCATCGCGTCTTCAGTCACGGCTTCCTGCTCAACCGTGGTGAGAAGATGTCGAAGTCGGTCGGCAACGTGGTCGATCCCATCGGCATGGCCCAGCAATACGGCGTCGACCAGATGCGCTATTTCTTCATGCGCGAAGTCTCGTTCGGGCAGGACGGCAGCTACAATCACGAAGCCATCGTCAATCGCACCAATGCCGACCTCGCCAACGATCTCGGCAATCTCGCGCAGCGCTCGCTGTCCATGATCGCCAAGCAATATGGCGGCGTGCTGCCGGAGCCCGGCGAGTTCAGCGACAACGACAAGGCCATTCTGGCGCAGGCCGATGGCATGCTGGAGCTCGCACGCACCGCGATGGCGACGCAGCAGATCCATCAGGCGCTGAATGCGGTTTGGGCTGTGGTTGCCGAAGCCAACCGCTACTTCGCGGGCGAAGCGCCGTGGGCGCTGGCCAAGACCGATCCGAAGAAGCAGGCGACGGTGCTCTACGTCACGGCGGAAGTCGTGCGTCAGGTTGCGATCCTGGCGCAGCCGGTGATGCCGGCGTCCTGCGCCAAGCTGCTCGACGTGCTCGGTATCCCCGAGGGCGAACGCAACTTCACGGCAATCGCAACCCGTATCAAGCCGGGCACGCAACTGCCGACGCCCACCGGCGTGTTTCCGCGTTATGTCGAGCCTGCGGCCGCGAGCTGAGTTTGCGTGATGCTTGTCGATAGTCACTGCCATCTCGATTTCCCAGACTTCGCCGAAGACCTCGACGGCATCGTCGCGCGTGCGGAAGCCGCAGGCGTCGGCAAGCTCGTGACCATCTCGACGCGCGTGCGCCGCCTGCCGGCGCTGCTCGCGATCGCCGAGCGGTTTCCGAATGTCTATTGCTCGGTCGGCACTCATCCGCACAATGCCGACGAGGAAGACGGCATTTCCGCAGAAGAGCTGATCGAACTGACCAGGCATCCCAAGGTCATTGCGCTCGGCGAAGCCGGTCTCGATAATTTCTACGAACACGGTTCATCGGAGGCGCAGGAGCGTGGCTTCCGTGCCCATATCGCCGCGGCCCGCGCGACCGGATTGCCGCTGGTGATCCATACCCGCGAGGCGGATGAGCAGTGCGGCACCATTCTCGAAGACGAGATGGCCAAGGGTGCGTTCAAGGCTGTTCTGCATTGCTACACCGGCGGACGTGAGCTCGCGATGAAGGCCATCGACATGGGCCTGTCGATCTCGTTCACCGGCATCATCACCTTCAAGAAATCGCAGGAGCTGCGCGACCTCGCGGCTGAGCTTCCCGCCGACCGCATCATGGTCGAAACCGACGCGCCTTATCTGGCGCCCGGCAAATGGCGCGGCAAGCGCAACGAACCGTCATATGTCGTCGAGACGGCGAAGGTGCTTGCGGAGACCCGCGGCGTGGCGCTCGAAGAACTGGCCCGGCAGACCACCGAAAACTTCTTCCGCCTGTTCAGCAAGGTACCTGCCGAGAGCGCCCCTGGCGCTGGCGTGCCGGCATGACATTGGTGCTGACCATCCTCGGCTGCGGCTCGTCGGCGGGCGTGCCGCGCCCGGCGCTGGGCTGGGGCGCCTGCGATCCCGCCAATCCAAAAAACCGTCGCCGTCGTTGTTCGATGATGGCGGAACGGATCGGGCCCGAGGGCGTCACGCGTGTGGTGATTGACACCTCGCCGGACCTGCGCGAGCAGCTCATCGACGCTGATGTCGATGATATCGATGCGGTGTTCCTGACGCATGAGCATGCGGACCAGACCCACGGCATGGACGATCTGCGCTCCGTGGTGCTGAAGCGGCGCAAGCGCATTCCCGTCTATATGAACGCCTCGACGGCGACTGATATCATGCTGCGCTTCGGCTACTGCTTCGTATCCCCGCCGGGCAGCGACTATCCGCCGATCCTCGACCGCCTCGACATCGAGGCCCGCGAAAGCCGCACCATCACGGGGAAGGGCGGCGATCTGACGCTGACACCGTTCCTGGTGCAGCATGGCAACATCCCGGCGCTGGGCTACCGGATCGGCAACACCGCCTATACGCCTGATCTCAACGACATCCCGGAAGAGAGCTGGCCGGCGCTCGAAGGTCTCGATCTCTGGATCGTCGACGGCCTGCGCTACACGCAGCATCCCAGCCATTTCAGCATCAGCGATGCGCTGCGCTGGCGCGACCGCTTCAAGCCGAAGCGGACGGTGATCACCAACATGACGGCGGATGTGGATTACGAGGCGGTGCGCAAGATGCTGCCGGAGGGAGTGATCCCTGCCTATGACGGGATCAGGCTGACGATAGGATAGCTTAGCGCCAAACATTCCGGGCTTCCGGGTTCACTCGCCTGCGGCGAGCGCCCCGGAATGACCAGCGGGTCGGTGGAAGCGGGCGCCTAGCTGTTAAACGACCCCGTCGACTTCACCTGATCGCGCAGCAGGAACTTCTGGATCTTGCCCGTCGAGGTCTTCGGGATCACGCCGAACACCACCGCCTTCGGCGTCTTGAAGCCGGGCATCTGCGCGCGGCAGAAGGCGATGATGTCGGCCTCCGTCGCCGTGGCGTTCGTCTTGAGCTCCACGAAGGCGCACGGCACTTCGCCCCATTTCGCGTCGGGCTTTGCCACCACGGCCGCGAACAGCACCGCCGGGTGTTTGTAGAGTACATCCTCGACTTCCACCGACGAGATGTTCTCGCCGCCGGAGATGATGATGTCCTTGGAGCGGTCCTTGATGGTGACATATCCGGCGGCGTCGAGCACGCCGAGATCGCCGGTATGGAACCAGCCGCCTTCAAACGCCTCCTTGGTGGCCTTCTCGTTCTTCAGGTATCCCTTCATCACGATATTGCCGCGGAACATGACCTCGCCGATGGTCTCGCCGTCGCGCGGCACCTCCTGCATGGTCTCGGGATCGATGACGGTCACGGCTTCCTGCAGGTGATAGGGCACGCCCTGGCGGCGCTTCAGGTTGGCGCGCTCATCCGCGGGCAGGGAATCCCAGCCGGGCTGTTCGGCACAGACCGAGGCGGGGCCATAGACTTCGGTCAAGCCGTACACATGCGTCAGCTTGATGCCGATCCTCTCGGCGCCCGACAGCACCGCCATCGGGGGCGGGGCGCCGGCAATCGAGCCCTGCACCAGCGGACCGCCGGAATAGACCGGCGCGTCGGGCGCATTGATCAGCGTGTTGTAGACGATGGGCGCGCCCGACATGTGGGTGACGCCGTGTTCGCGCATCAGCGCGAAGATCTTGGTGGGATCGACCTTGCGCAGGCAGACATTGACGCCGGCGCTCGCCGCAACGGTCCAGGGGAAGCACCAGCCGTTGCAATGGAACATCGGGAGGGTCCAGAGATAGACCGGATGCTGGCCGAGGCCGGCGGCGAGAATATTGGAGACCGCGTTGAGATAGGCGCCGCGGTGATGGGTCACGACGCCCTTCGGATTGCCTGTGGTGCCCGAGGTGTAACCGAGCGCGATGGCGTCCCATTCGTCGAGCGGGAAGGCGCTGGTGAAATCGGGGCTGCCCTCGGCAAGGGCGGCTTCATATTCGAGTTCCCCGATCCGCTGGCCACCGGCGAAGGACACATCGTCGACGTCGATCACGGCCGGCTTCGGCCCGGTCATCAGTGTGAGGGCTTCGCTGATCACGCCGGAGAATTCCGGATCGACCAGCAGCAGCCTGGCGCCGCCATGGTCGAGCTGGAATGCAATGGCCGCGGCGTCGAGCCGGATGTTGAGGGCGTTGAGGACGGCGCCGGCCATGGGCACAGCGAAGTGCACCTCGTTCATCGCGGGCAGGTTCGGCAGCATCGCCGCGACGGTGTCGCCGCGTCCGATGCCGCGCCCGGTCAGGAACGAGGCGAAGCGCCGGCAGCGCTCATAGGTCTGTGCCCAGGTGAAGCGGCGGCCCTCATAGACGGTACTGGTCAGGTCCGGATAGACCGCCGCGCTGCGCCTGAGAAAGCTCAGCGGCGACAGCGGCACGAAGTTGGCCGGTGTCTGGTCGAGGCCGACGCCATAAGCGCCTTGATCTGGGATCATGTTGACACTCTTTTATTTTAATCAGTGAGTTACGGATAATATTTCACTTATTAGTTTATCGCAGGGATGATCTTCCAAAACCACACGAGATATTGGTCGCAACTTTCTGAAATCGAACGGTTTAGAGGAATCCGATCGAAATCCAGGGGAAGATCGCGACGATGATCAGACCGATCAGCAGAGCCAGCAGATAACCGAGGATCGGCTTGATGCCTTCCGCCGGATCGACGCGCCCGATGGCGCAAGCGGCATAATAGCCGACGCCGAACGGCGGTGCGAACAGGCCGATGCCCATGGCGAGGATCACGACCATCGCATAATGCACCTCATGGACGCCGACCAGGCGGGCGATCGGAAACAGCAGGGGGCCGAACAGCACGATGGCCGGGATGCCCTCGAGCACGCTGCCAAGGATCACGAAGGCGACGATGGAGACCGCGATGAAGGTGGCGCCGCCGCCCGGCAGGCCGGTCATGGCCGCGGCCAGCGAGCGCGAAAAGCCGGACTGGGTGAGACCCCATGCCATCCCGGTCGCGGTTCCAATGATCAGCAGGATTGCGCCGGAGAGACAGGCCGTATCGACCAGCATCGGCTTCAGCCGGTTCCAGTCGAACTGACGATAGATCAACAGGCCGGCTAGCACGGCATAGACGATGCCGATGGTGGAGACCTCAGTGGCGGTCGCCACACCCTCGACCACGGCGGCGCGGATCACGAAAGGCAGCGCGATGGCCGGCACCGACACGATGAATGCCTTGCCGATGTCGCGGCCTGACGCCCGTTTGACGTGGCTGAGATCCTCGCCGCGATAGCGCCACCACACCAGCGCGCCCAGCGTGATCGCAAGCACCACGCCGGGCAGCAATCCGCCGGTGAACAGCGCCGAGATCGAGACGCCTGTGACAGAGCCGATGGTGATCAGGACGAGGCTCGGCGGAATGGTCTCGGTCTGCGCGCCGGTTGCCGCGAGGAGGGCGACCAGATCGCCCGGCTTGGCGCCGCGTTGCTTCATCTCCGGGAACAGAACCGGGGCCACAGCCGCCATGTCGGCGGCCTTGGAGCCGGAAATGCCTGACACCAGATACATCGCGCCGATCAGCACATAATGCAGCCCGCCGCGGACATGGCCGAGCAGGCTGGCGAGGAACGCCACCATGGCGCGCGCCATGCCGGTCATCTCGATGAGCAGCCCCAGGAACACGAAAAGCGGCACCGACAGCAGGATCAGATGGCTCATGCCCTCGTCCATGCGGCCGACCAGCACCATCATCGGGGTGCGTGTGGTCAGCGCCATATAGCCGAAGATAGCGAGGCCAAATCCAAAGGCAATCGGCACGCCGGAGAACACGCAGAGCGCCACGACGCCGACGAAGAAGATGATCAGGTTGAGATTGCCGAGGGTGCGCAGCAAGGGTTCGGCGAGCCAGAATACAGCCATGATCGCCACGACCGTCCCGAGCGCCATCAGCACGGTGCGGACCTGCCCGTAGCGCAACAGCCGCAGCACCGCGAAGACGACCATCAGCGAGATGCCGACCGGCAGCGCGGCCGCGCGGAAGCTGTTGGCGATCTGCAGCGCCGGCGTCGTGATGTAGCTTTCCTCATAGGCGTATTCGTAGGACGGCACGACGATCATCAGCAGGAACGCCAGCGCCGCGCAGGTCCCGACGACGTCGAGAAAGGCCCACATCCGGGGGCCGGCCGATGCCACCAGCGCGGTCATCCGCATATGTTCGCCGCGCCGGAACGCAACGGCGGAGCCGAGCATCGCTAGCCACAGGAACAGGATCGAGGACAGTTCGTCCGACCAGATCAGCGGACGGTGGAAGCCGTAACGGGCCACCACGCCGATGAACAGGATGATCACCTCCGCCACCACCAGCAGCGCCGCGGGAATCTCGACCAGATGGCCGAGGGTGCGGTCGACGGATGTCAGGATAGCGTCGCGGCGGGAGAGGGGCGCCCTCTCCACGCTGGACGCCCCGCTTTCGAGGGCGGAGATGTCATGCACGGCCATAATGGTTCCGATCAGCCCAGCTTGCCGACGGCTTTCTCGAGGATGGCCCAGGCTTCGTCGCCATACTTGCCCTGCCATTCCTTGTAGAAACCGGCCGACTTCAGCTTGTCGCGGAACGGGCCCGGCTCGAGCTCATTGAAGGCCAGGCCCTTGGATTCCAGCTCGCCGCGTAGATTGGCGTTGAGCTTGGCGACGTCCTCGCGCTCCTTCATGCCGGCGGCATTGATGTTCCTGGCGACGATGTCGCGCAGGTCGGCGGGCAGCTTCTCCCAGGCACGACGGTTGGCTAGGAACCAGTAGCCATCCCACATGTGGTTGGTCAGCGAGCAGTATTTCTGCACTTCATAGAACTTGGCGGTCGAGATGATCGCCAGCGGGTTTTCCTGGCCTTCGACCACCTTGGTCTGCATCGCCGAATAGACTTCGCTGATATTGATCGAGGCGGGCGCGCTATCGAACGCCTTGAACATCGAGGTCCACAGCGGCGACACCGGCACGCGGATCTTGAAGCCCTTCAGGTCGTCCGGGCTCTTGATCGGCCTGGTGGACGAGGTGACTTCACGGAAGCCGTTGTCCCAGATTTTGTCCATGACCACGAGATTGGCCTTGGTGATCTCCTTGCGGATATAGGCGCCGAGATCGCCGTCCATGGCCTTCCAGACCGTGTCGTAATTCGGGAAGGCGAAGCCGATGCCGTTGATCGAGGCGGCCGGTACCAGAGTGGCCAGGATCAGGCCGGACAGGGTGAAGAACTCGACGCCGCCGGAGCGGATCTGGCTCAGCATGTCGGTGTCGGAGCCGAGCTGGTTGTTGGGGAACACCTGCAGGTCGACCTTGCCGTTGGTTTCGGTCTTGATCGCCGCCGACATCTCGCGGGCGCGGATGTTCATCGGATGCGTATCGGGCAGGTTATTCGCGTATTTGTAGACGTATTCGGCCTGCTGCGCGCGCGCGATAAATGGCATGCCGACGCCGCCAAACGCGGTCGCCGCGGCCGATGCCTTCAACAGAGTCCGGCGTGAAATCGTCATTTTGTTTCTCCCAACCACTTCTTTGTTTGTCTTTGTAAGGCGAAAAGCCCTTGTCGTCTGGTCATCATGCCCGGGCTGCCCGGTCAAGCCTTTTCGCTGTGCGACCAAAGGCCAAGCCCCAATAGCGGACGCCGGCGCACGGCTTTTGCACTGCGCGAATTTGTGGGAAGCATCACGCGAACGAAGCCGCCGGCAGCCAAGACCGGCCAGAGACCGTCTGCAGGAAACGCAAGGACAGCATATGAGCAAGGATCACGGCGTAGCGATCATCACCGGCGGCGCCTCGGGAATCGGCCTGGCGGTCGCCAAGGCCGCCGTCAGCGAGGGCTGGAAGGTCCTGCTGGCCGACCTCACCCAGGACGCGCTGGACCGTGCCCGCGCGCAGGTCGACGCCATCAAGCCAGGCGTGACCCGCACCGTGGTGATGGACGTCGCCAACGAGGACGCTGTGATCGCCGGATTGAAGGATTGTGAAGCCGGCTTCGGCCCGGTGCGCGGTCTGGTGAATTCCGCCGGGATCGGTCGTCAGGTGCCGTTCTTCGAGACCTCCGTGAAACTGTTTCGCGAGATCCTCGACATCAATCTCGTCGGCACCTTTGCCGTGGCACGTGAAGCCGGCAAACTGATGAAGGCCCATGGTGGCGGCGCCATCGTCAATGTGGCGTCGGTGTCGGGCCTGCGCGGCAATATCGAGCGCGCGGCCTATGGCGCGTCCAAGGGCGGCGTCATCACGCTCACGCAGGTGATGGCGTGCGAACTGGCGCCACTGAAGATACGCGTCAACGCGATTGCGCCGGGCCCGTTCGAGACGCCGATGGTGCAGGAGATGCACACGGCCGCAACGCGTGAAGGCTGGATGCAGGTGGTGCCACAGCGGCGCTATGCCGAGCCGGAGGAGGTCGCCGGCGCCGCGATGTTCCTGCTGGATCACAACAAGTCGAGCTTCGTCACCGGGCACGTGTTGAACGTGGACGGTGGTTTTGCGGCCCATGGATTGCTGCCGAAATATCCGTAGGCAGCAACAAAGCTCCGTCATGCCCGGGCTTGTCCCGGGCATGACGATGGCGTTAGAGCGTTAGCCTTTAGCCTTTAGCCTCAATCAGCATCTTCATCCGCTCGGCGTCCGCGGCCGTTGCCGGCGTGTAGACAACCATGCCCAAATTCGGCTGGCCGTCGACCGAGAAGGTCGAATAGGTCATCACGAAAGGCCCGACCACCGGATGGTTCACATGCTTGCGGCCTTCGCCGTAGCTGCCGACGTCATTGGCGTGCCACATGGTCGCGAAGTCGGGGCTGATCCGGCAGAGCTCATCGATCAGTGTCTGCGCACGCTGCGATGCGCCGCTGCGCGTGATATCCGCGCGGAAGGCCGCCACGGCGAACCGCGCATCATTCTCCCAGTCCGGCATCTTGGCGCGAACATTCGGCCGGCAGAACAGGATGCGCAGCACGTTGCGCTCTTCGGGCGCGATGTTCGGATAGTCGCCGAGCACGGCCAGCGCCGCGCGATTCCAGGCGACGATATCCCAGGTCGCATTGCGCACGACGGCGGCGCTGAATTCCATCGCATCGAGCACCCGTTGCAGTGTTGGCGATACGATATCGGAGGGTTCGAAGCGAATCTCCGGCAGCCGGTGCTGCGCCAGCAGAAACAGATGCTCGCGCTCGACGACAGACAATTCCAGCGCGCGTGAAATCCGGTCGAGCACATCGGCCGACGGCGCACCGCCGCGACCTTGTTCAAGCCATGTGTACCAAGTGGCGCTGACATTGGCGCGCTGTGCGACTTCCTCGCGCCGCAGGCCGGGTGTGCGGCGTCGCTCGGACGAAAAACCGAACGCCACCGGATCGAGCTTGGCGCGGCGATCCCGCAGATAAGTGCCAAGCGGATTAGAGCCTGGGCTGGAAGGTGTTGCGGTGACCGTCATGCTCAGCCTGTTAGTCGCCATACCCGTATAACGTCACGGCTTCACGCACCGTATCGCAGGACCGATACATCGGCGCCTTCACAAGAGGAATATCACATGCGTGTCTTCGTTACCGGTGCTTCGGGCTTTGTCGGATCGGCGGTCGTTCAGGAACTGATCGGCGCCGGTCATCAGGTGGTCGGTCTGGCGCGCTCGGACGCATCCGCCAGGGCGCTGGCTGACGCTGGCGCCCGGATACATCGCGGCGATCTGGAGGATCTGGACAGCCTGCGCTCCGGTGCCGCCAATTCAGATGGCGTGATCCATACGGCTTTCATCCACGACTTCTCCAGATTCAAGGAAAACAGCGCGATCGACGCGCGCGCCATCGAGACGCTGGGCGACGTGCTGGCGGACTCCGAGCGGCCCTTGATCGTAACCTCCGGCATGGCCTTTATCGCGCCTGGAGGTCTGGCGACCGAAGACATGGGCCCGTCGAGCGCGTCGCCGAGCCCGCGCGTATCGGAACAGGTCGCCGAGCGTCTGGCAGCGCGCGGCGTGCGCACGTCATCTGTCCGTCTCCCGCCATCGGTGCATGGCGATGGCGACCATGGCTTCGTGCCGCGGCTGATTGCGATCGCGCGGGAGAAGGGCGCCTCGGCCTATATTGGCGACGGCCGCAACCGCTGGCCCGCGGCACATCGGCTGGACGTCGCCCGGCTCTACAGGCTCGTTCTTGAGCGCCGTTCCGTCGACATTCGCTATCACGGCAGCGCGCAACAAGGCGTCGCGTTCCGGGAGATCGCCGAGGTCATCGGCAAGCACCTGAACCTGCCGGTCGTGTCAAAGTCGCGCGATGACGCCGCCGATCACTTCGGCTGGTTCGCAGGTTTCGCGGCCATGGACGCACCGGCGTCCAGTGCCTGGACACAGCAGCAATTAGGATGGCAACCGACCCAGCCGGGATTGATCGCGGACCTCGACCACGTCAGATATTTCGGCGGCGGAGGCCATATGGGGCCACAATGATGTGGGGCCACAAACTGGCTCAAATAGCCGTTGGTTCAAAGACGATACTGCAACAATTTTATCTAAGTCACTGGAATCGCTATGAGATAATATATTCCATAATATACCTTATGCGAATCCGAGATGTGGCATTTCGGGCTGGTGGACGCCTTGTTTGTTGGTCCCCACATAAGATCGGCATCGACCCCATAAGATCGGCCCAGCCCCCACATAAGACCGACATATGTGCTGCTGGAGTGGCAGTCAGTCATCAACTTTAGGTCGAAAGTCACCTCCGAGGAGGTTTGCTTTGCCTCTGGGCCACGCCGGTGAGCACGGGACCGCAGCGGATTGTCCTGGTCACAGGTCGGTTCAAAAATCATTGGATGGCCCTGCTCCGGAACGCGCTCGCTCGCGTTCAAGGACGCCAATGGCTGCCAGACCAATTTCGTCAGCCTTAGGGTCGGCTACCTGCGTGAGTGACGGGATCAGATTCATCACCCACATCATCCCGACGCAGACGCCAATGCCGGTGCTGATTTTTCCGTTTTCGGCGTCGGAAATGACATGGCGATCCACGCCAATCTTGGACGCGATATCGACGTGGGAAAGGTTTCGGCGGAGCCGTGCTGTTCTCAAGTTTGAACCGAGCAGACGTATTGCATCTTCGACGGCAAACGGAGGCGCGGTGGTGAACTGGCTTCGTGGCGGCATGGTAGCTTAAGCCTCCTCAAAAGCCATTTGCGGCACCTTAAGACGCCAAAAACTGTGACCTTGCTCCAAACCATGCGTCAAGTTTGGCGAATGCGGATGGCTTCACTTGGAGATCCATGTCTCCGGGCGGTTTGATCGCCCTTTCAGGCATTCGTGCTGGCTTCGACGAGCCCCTTTTCCACCTTGGCCATTTTCGCTCAATCCTTGCCGCCAGCGCGGACGAATCCGTCCTGGAGCGAAGTTTAGGCCCCTGAATGCTTGTGTATGGGGTTGCGCCCATCCAGAGCCCATTTAATAGATGATGGTATTCCAATGAAGAATCAGGCGGCTGAAGCCGCCGAGATCTAGAACGCCGGGTGACCCAGGGATGTCGGGAAAGATCGATGCCGCATTATTGCTGCGGCTTATTCGCGACCAAGGTACGCTCGAACAAGCGAGTTCAATCCTTCGTGCCAGAGGTCTCGAATATTCCGGGAGCAACTGGGATGACATGGTCGATAGGCGGCTCCTCGCCAACCTGAAGGACGGCAAGCTTACAGAACAGGACCTGATCGCGATCTTGGCCGAGGTTGAAGAGCATGGTCGGCAGCACGTTTTCCTGTACGAACTGAGGCGCGGACAGACAGTTGATGACCTGTTCAATGAGGCGTCATTACGCCGTTTGCTGAAGCGATCGCCGCGCTTTCCGGAACTTGGCGAGCCGTCCTTCGTGGAAAGCCCCGACAATCCTGTCATCGTCGATGTCCGCTATGAGCCACGCGGCAGAGCCGCCTGTCTCGTGATAAAGGTCGTTGAACCCCGCGAGCAGACTTACAATAAGCAGGAAACGGAAAGCGGCGGACGGCGCACGGTCACCTATGACGTGCGGCGATACCGCGCTGTGAACGTCGTCCGTATATGGAAAAGTGGCTTCGTCGATCTGCGCATTTTCTCACACCGAGACGCCATCAGCTATGAAGGTCTGGCGGCCGCACTTTGGGGGCAAATCGACGCCGTCGTTCAAGAAGATATGTTCCGAATTTATGATCTGGCCCCCTTTCGTGGCGCATTTTGGGACAAGGACCGCCGAGAGGATGTTCGACAGATCTTCGCCTTACGCAGTTCCGATCATAAGAATGCCGCCGGAAATCGCGTTCGAGCAGCCGCAACGGCCTCCGACACGACAATGTTCGATGACCCGGATCTCATCGCCAGTATGGACAGCTTCCATAGCGTAAGGAGCGCTGCCGAATGCGAACGAGCCACTGTTTCCTTGCGGCATGAGGCCAGTGATGGGATACTCAATCGGAATGTGAACCTGCTGTTGCACGGCGAAACAAACGAATTCACCATTACGAGTAAAGTAACTCGAAGCGAGTACGAATTCGTCCTGGGTTCGATCCTGAAAAACAACAAATGAGCGCATCATCCGCGAAATCGGACTGGAAGAGTGAGCTCGACCGAGTTGTCGGCGAGCTTGTTCAATCGACGACGCTGTCCCTTCGTCGGGAATACGACATCAATCGCATTCGCCGACGCGTCGGGGCTCCGGACGCCGAAGCGCTGGCTCTGGAGCTTTCCAGACGCGTGATCGGCGGACAACTTTCAGCCGTTTACAGGGTCATTTCGCCCGAAACTAAAAATGGCATCGCTGAGTTCAAGCGCTTCAGCGACATCCCGGAAGAAATCTACGATGAGACTTCGGATCGGACCGTTCACATCGAGCCATATCGTGATGTCGAACTGATTTATCGCGGTCAGCCAACCGCCCTCTCCCCGAACAAATAGGAATTTCCAGTGTCGGTGGGAGACGGCTGGGAGAGCGTTGGCCACCAGCTCAGCAAAGAACTGAAAAAGATCAAGACTGGCCCTGAGCGCGTCGCGTTCGTGAAGGGGCGTATCTCGATGCTTCCGGAAGATCAGCGTGACAAGGTCGAACAGTTTGTCGTTGCCGTGATGTTCGCCTCAAAGGACGATAGCGTCGTGAATGAAGCAGCCCCAGGTAAATGGGAGAAGCCAGCAGCGGTCGGATTCGGGATCGCGTTTATGGTCGGATTGCTGGCGTTGGCCATTTTCGTGCCGAACCCGACCCCGTTTCAGTATGAGGTCTTCCGTGTCGTACTCTCGGTCGGCGTCGCAGGATTTGCGGCATGTATTCCCGGCCTAATAAACGTGCGGCTCGGTGGAGCTATCCAAGCGACAGGAGCACTTGCCGTCTTTGCTGTCGTCTATTTCTACAATCCGGCCAAGCTGGTCTTGGATCAGAGCGGGTCGACGCAGACAACCGCGCCAGCAAAGTTACCCTCGCGATCACCAGAATGAGGATCGACCTCACTCTGCCCGCCTACCGCCGCTTCTTTGATACGATCTTGGCAAGGTCAATGCACTCGAGAAACGTAGCCCTTGATACGCAATAATCTCGGGGTTTGACCTTTTTCCCGCTGGCCCCAAGCAAGTACGGCGAGTCCAGAAACGGTTGGGTTCTCTCTTTCAGTAACTTGAAAACCTCCCTCTCAAGTTCGGATTTCCAGTGCTGGATTTCGGCCTTCTTGGCTTGCTCCTTGGCCTTTTCACCGATCAAGCGTTGAAGCAATCGCTGCGCTTGATAGGCGGCCTCTTCGCCGGAAATCGTGGCCGCCAGTGGCGTCATTCCCTGCAGTTCGGGATGGGCAACATCGATCCATGGAAGCCATTCATCTCCGCACTTTTGCGCATGCGACCTGAATGCCTCTCCTCGGTCGGAAGCGGCCTTCTGCAGCGCGAGTTCTTTCGCGGCTAGTTCAGCTTGCTTGGCGGCTTCTCTCTCGTCCGCCTCCCGTTGCCGCGCCGTCATTTGACGTGTCTGCTCGGTACTGATGGGAAGGCCCAGCATGTCAGTGACCCGAGAGCCTTTACGGAAGATCATGGCCTCCACTTTGCGGACGGGAACGAGCATCGCGTCGAAGCCGTCGTCGTCGGCCTCGATTGCTTCGGCAAACGAAAAGCCCTCGGCTTGAGTAAGCGCAATCCAGTCGTTGAGTGAGAATTCGCCCAGTTCTTCCTCCGGCAGTACCGCAAGGATCTTTTCGATGCGGTCGACGAGACTGCACCTACGGCTCTGCTTGCGCTCAACGCTCTCCCGAAGCTCGGTCAGTTGCTCGAAAACTGCGGCCGACAGGAGGTAAGATTTGAATTTCTGAAGCACCCCACGACTGACCAGTTCATCGAGATAGGCTTCGATGGCGCGATACGGGCTAAGGAACTGCATGTTCCGTTCACGCATCGCCTCCTCCAATTCCGGCCTGACATAGTGAAAGCCGGACCTGAGCAATCCTTTCTCTTTAATCCACTCGAAGATCGCCTGATGGCGATAGGAAAGGCGTTCTCCTTCCTGCGGAATGAAAGCTCGGAGAACCCGGAACTGCCACTCCTGCTCGGTCACCGTGAAGCCGCCCGCACCCCCGACCGAAGAACCGATGTGAGCTCCGAGACCAATCTTGAAGAATTCCTTGGTCATGTCTGGCGGCCTGGCTTTTCGAATGGCCAAGTCTTTCAAACCGTCGTCATACCTCTGGAGATAGCTTGTAACCTCATCGTCAAATCGCTTTTGCCGCGCATTCTCCTTCGCCTGATGTGCCGCTCGCATCTCGGCGATCCTGGCGTCGATCTGTGGGTGAAACAGCCACTTTCGATCCGCCTGTTCGATTACGGCATCGCGCACCAAAGCCCGTGACGCGTTCCGCGGAAACCGAGACAAATCGATTTCGACGGCAGCGACGCCATTTTCCCGGAGGTTGTTGCGTTTAATTTCGTCGCAAGCGTGCGTCACATAGATTTCGATGAAGAGATGGCGCCCTTCCCGTTCGACGTGAAGGTCGGGAACCAAATTCTGCAACAGACGTGGCTCTTCAACCGCGCTGTCGAAGCTGACAAGTTTGCTGTCGTGAAGACGGTCTTCCTTGCCCCTGAAGGTGGCCTTCACTTCCGGGACGAACAGTTGACGCTCGGTCGCGATGATCTCTTTGGCGAGCTTATGCAATGCGGATTCTGGACCGTTCGCGCATGAGAAGGACGAACGGTGGCCGAAGTGGTGAGTGTTGCGATCACCCTTTCTTGCATTGAGCGGTGCTTTACAAGCCGGGCAACGGCAACCGCATGCCGAGCCACTCTCGACCTCGGAAACGTGCCGGATGTGTCCGGCCGCATCTATAGCGTAGACGAGTTCGGCGGAGCCTTCGGAATACTTTCTCGGAACATGGCTCGTCATTTGACAATTAACTTCAGGGGAATTCCGACACGGCCGACAGAAGCTAGGACGTTTCGATGCCCAAGCCTCAGCCGAAAAATCCAACCCTGCCCTGATCCGGGTTTCGCGTAAAGCGGGTGTTCGGATACGGTTCGACGACCTGCTGGTCCGATTTGTGGTTCTCGATGACGATCAATTGCGC
Source organism: Tardiphaga sp. GW822-FHT04G09 (assembly GCF_058800725.1). Taxonomy (NCBI): domain Bacteria; kingdom Pseudomonadati; phylum Pseudomonadota; class Alphaproteobacteria; order Hyphomicrobiales; family Nitrobacteraceae; genus Tardiphaga; species Tardiphaga sp. GW822-FHT04G09. The sequence goes on from NZ_JBXAMO010000007.1 coordinate 236,475, forward strand.
GCGGTCGCGAAGGCCATGGAGATGCGCGTAGAAATGGACGGCGAGGTTGGCTCGTCGAAGCTCCATTTCCTCATCGGTCACTTCTCCGTATTCTTCCGTCTCATCGGCCGGGCGATAAGCAAGCAATGGCGAGTCGAGTACGATGAAACCAGGGTGCGGTCGGCCGGCGTCCTTGCAATAAACAAGAAGGGCGACTTTGAACGCCGCGTGAAGGATTGCCCGTATGCCAGCCCCGTTGTTCCGCCTGTTTTTTCCATCGACGACGATGTCCTGATCTTGCGGAGAGAAGTGAACCGCCTCCCCGCCGGGATAATTCCAAGCTTTCAGGACTTTCTTGATGGCCTTGGAGAGTTCGTTGGCCTCACTTGGAGTGAGGTTGAGGTTTAGATCAAGGCCCGCCGCTCGTTGACGGGATTCCACGCGCTGCCTCGACACCAACTCGATTTCCGCTTCGTAGGACGCCAGCAGGCTCCGATCGTTCAACTCGTTCTCAAGCTCACGCATGCGGTCGGACGCTCCAGCGAACACGGAACGGGCGCTGGTTTCAATAAGTTGTGCCTCCTCCAAAAGGCGTTGCGCTTCGGATCGCCTGACTAGAATGGCTTCGATATCCTGCAAGCGATCGCGTCTTTCCGCCTCGGCCCCAGCGATCGTATTGCTGAGTTCGGTTTCTTCTCTGCGTATTTTGGCGATTTCAGCTTCGGCGGCGGTTCGTTGAATCTCGAGGTCTCCAAGACCATGATCATGGTCTTGATGTTCCGGCGCAGCGCCACACACCGGACAGCTCATCTTCGCGAATTTTTGGACCAGGAAACCGCCTTCCTCCAATCCGGAAAGGCGATTGAGGTCCGACGCAAAAATGCTTGCCAGCTCTTCGAAACGAATGATCATCGCTGAGATGTCCGCTATCTCAGACTCCTCCGCCAAGAGCGAAGACGTCTCCGTTTTGACGCGTGTCGTCAATACGTCGATTGCTTCCTGTCTCTCAACCAGGACTGTCTGAAGGTCGTCGCGCTCTTGGCGGGAAATTTCCAACATCGCGTCGACGTCGTCATCGGTGCGGTCCGGATGGATTTTTTCTCGGATTTTCTCCGCCAGTCGGGATAGCAGTTCGACCTTCGCCTCTTTGGCCGCTTTTAGCTGATCGCCTGATCGCACTTGCTCGACCGAGGAGCCATCGACACCCGTGAGCAAAAACTTGATCAGGCCCTTATCTTCCGAAGTGACCGTAGTGCTGTGGTGCAGCAGGATACTTTTTTCGTCAATCATCCTCGTCTCATCGACAATCAGATATCGGATGAGAACCCTGAGGGAGAACGGCGCTTTCTCAGCTCGCTCGTTCTTCAGCAGGCGTGCCTCTCGAAAGCCGCTCTCCTGAAGAATGAACTTCGACACATTTGCCGACTGAACGTGCGTAGCCTTCAGCTCCTCGTAGCCATCAGCTCCGCGATCAGTGGTCTCGGAATGTCCCCTTACGATGTAAATGTCGCCGCCATGTACGGATCGGCGCAGTGAAATCAGTCCCGATTTTGGAGTGGTGAGCCACACGACGAAGTTGTCGTAGCCAATCCCCTCTTGCGGGATATCTACCCGTTCGCCGCCAAAAACATAGTCGATGGCCCGTCTGACGAATGATTTGCCTGCATTGGATGCGCCCCAAATGATGTTCACGCCATCGACGAACCGGACGTCAACGGTCTCCCTGTCGGGACCGGTCATCGCCACGCGATCGATGCGGATGTAGGAAGTCTGGGCGCTCACTGCTGCGTTTCCCCGATAATCTCAAGCGTCCATCGGTCGATCCCTGCCTTCAGGTCTCCGAGGAATGCCTCAAGCCCCTTTTCGCTGGCGCTGTCGGCGAGCCATTGCGCCGCGCCTTTGAGTCGCGTGTTGTATGGCGTGTTCATCAGATCGACCATGGCCCCAGCATTATCGGAGGCACGAAATGAGATACCGGACGCGTCGTGTACCCGGTCTATCAAGAAACTGCGAACCATCAACGCTGCGCCTTCTTCGATGAGGCGTCGCCTGATGAAGTATTCGCCTGCTCTCGCTTCCAGGTCGGGGTGAACGCTATCCGGTCCTCCGGCGTCCCCGGCGTGTACCAGAAAGTAGTCGAGCAGGGAAAGGTTCGCGAGGTCGATTGCCTCTGGTGCGAATGCATCGAGGATGATGACGACTCTGAGACCCGCTTCCAGCGGACTGTTGAAAAGCGGCGGCGCCCTTTCGGTGCTCATTACCAGGGCAACTTTCCTGTGTTCGCAAAATGATGGCACGCACCTTGCCGTACGCTCACCGTGACTCGATTGTGCTTCCCGAGCGGGCCGGACACAACGACCGCCGACGCGTCACTCATCAGTCTCGCCAAACGATCGTACTTAGGGTCTTTCCCCATGCGGTGATATTGATCAACGACGGAATCGTAGACATCATTGTCCACTTGCATGATATGTCGTTCAAGTAGGCTATCTCGGTAGTGAAGGCCGAACGCGCGATGCTCCAGATAGCGTCTCCGCGCCGTGGTCAGTTGAGGGCCGTACTGAGCATCGGATGAGACGTCGGCGAAGCCGGCGAATTCTGCGCCCCTGTGTTCGCCGAAAACGACGACAAGCTGGCCTATGTAGGCATGTTCATGCTCCGTGGCTTCGTGCGGAACGTCTTCATCTTTCAATATCGGCGCTTCACCGGGATCGATGTCGATATGCTCCGACATGACCGCGCGCATGGACGGCTTCTCCACCAACTCGCTGGCCTTCCAAAGCTCCACCTTCGTGAAATCGAAATTTGCGATCGCCTGACGAATCTCGTTCGTAAGCGGCGACAACGTGGCGTCCGAAATGCCTTTCAGGCAGTGATCGCCCCAATGATCGATCAAATATGGGCCAATGGTCGCGGGTCGATCGATCATTTTCTTCACCGACCCTACCCCGCCATTTGGCGCGACGAAGACGTACTTGGTGGGCATCGTAAATTCGCCCACACAGTGGTGATGGAAAATCTTTCCGAGCTCCAAGACGAACTTGCCCACGCCCAGAGGCTTCGCCAATTGCTTGCACTGGTAATTGTGCCACTCGCCGTCATAGCGAGCTTTCGACAGGAAGCCGACGGCATCCCGCCCCATGTCGGCCGATCGCGAGGCCTGCTCAAAGTCCACGTAGTCGGTCTTCAGACGCGCAAGCCACTTCTTGACCAGGCTCTCCAATTCCGGTGCCATCAAGGTCAGAATGTAACGGTCTTCATTGAGCGGCATACGCGGAATCCCCAGCACCCTTGATGGCTCTGTTTCGCAAAATCGACGGAGACTTTCAACGTATGGTGGTGACCTTCAAAGGGAGAAAGTCCCTCAATATGCCGATTTGCCCCGGAGTATGGTCCGATTCGAGCGTTTTTCTTGCTTGCGTAAAACCTCGCTAGATTTCGGGGGACAGAGGGAGGAATTCATATGGGCAATGCGTTCGACATGCGCGAAACCGTCGAGATATCTGGGGACGTCAGCGAGGCTATCGAGGCCCATCTGGATGAGGAGTTCGGCGACGACGTCCTCGATTTTCAGATTTACTACAATGATCGTGGCGAACACAGCGTAGCCATTGCGTTGCAGACAGGCGACGTCGTTGATGGTGGCGTTCTTCTGGTCATGCCCAAGCCTGCATTGGGCGAGAACGTGTACGAGCTCAGCGGCATTTATGAAGACGAAGGTCCAGTGTCAGATTTCTGCCCGCAGCGCATTCTAGATCTTTTGTCTCCAACGGAGAACAAGGAAGCGATCTATTGGCGCGAGCGCTGTCGGCACCGGCTCGCGCGCGAGGCAGGCCAAACCGACGCACCTCCACCTGAGCATAATCCCGACATTCGCTGGGATCCGGAAGAATCGAAAAACCCCATCGGCTCGTATGACCTGGGAAATTTGGATTCTAAGATCGTCACCGCCGAGCCGTCGGGGCTGAAACTCTAGGGACTATCCCGCCCTGAAGCTCTAGTAGGCACATGCTACAGTGCGGGGCGAGCCTAATGCCGGACCGCTTGTTTCTATCGCGGGTGCCGATCTCGAACAACGCCCCGATCTCTTCGGTGTTGGCCGTTTTCATTGCTGAATCGTAGAAAGATAAATGGCCGGATCAAAATATTCGGATGCTCGTTTCGAGGTGGAAAGCGCGGCGTCTGCCACGAAGAAGTCGCTGGCTTGCTGGAGCCATCTCATGACTGTCCCGTCGGAATAGAGCCTCCTCCATTCGCGCGACGAAAACATTTTTTGGGCCTTTAGCGCTTCGGCGATGTCTGCGATCGACGCCTGCTGGTAGTGCCGCTGCTGCAGCGCCTCCGCCGCTGCCTTAGGATTACGCACCATGTAGTCGTTGGCTTCCGCCCAACCGCGGATGATCCGCTTGAACACATCTTGGTTGGCGGCAAAATAATCTTGCCCCGCGACCCAGCCGCCAACCACAGCCGACTGCGGATAGAAGGCCGACGCATCCACCAGCTTGATGGCATCCGGAAGCTTTTCGCGGACGCGCAGGTTAAACGGCACCCATAGCGCGACGGCAGGCACCTCTCCGGCAATGAATGCCTCGACGGCCTGCGGCATGCTGCTGTTGACCACCTGAACATCGGAAAGACTAAGGCCGTTGGCACGCAAGGCGCGGTCAAGAAAGATATGTGCCGTAGTCCGAGTGGTCGTCGCAATGGGCTTGCCGCGAAGGTCGGCAAAGGACCTGACGCCGCGGTCCGGCCGCACCCAGAGCTCTGCGGTCGCGACCTCGATATCGTTGATCAGGAAGCCCCGTCCGGCGCCCAACGCCAGATTGCTCGAGATCACCGCACCGGCCGAAAGCACGTCCACCTCCCCTCGCGCCAGCGCCTCGAACACTTCTGGCCCGGTGTTGCGCTCGACGAGCTCGAAATCGATGCCCTGCTTGTCGAACGTACCGCGATCGAGACCGGTAAAAATCTGGCCGTCAACGGCCACGACATGCAAATACCCCAGTCGGACCCGCGTCCGGGCCTGTGCAATAGCTGGTGCGGCAAAAGCGGCGCCTGCCGCAAGCCCACCAGCCAGTACCTGACGCCTGTCCAATCGCCCAAGGAAGCGCGTCATTGGATGGCTCCTCCAGTCATTAGCCGTGGCGCCTGCAATACGGTGCGAAGCGCTTCCGCATGGTATTGCGCAACGCCGTCGCCGGGATACTGGGCTAGAAAGTCGGTGACCCGCACAAGTGCTGCGGCCGGGGGATCCTTCCGGATCGCAGCGTAGACGATTTCCCAGCGCTGGCAGAAGGCATGCTCCGAAGTTCCATCCTCCTCGCAACGCAGTTCAAAGATCCGCACGTCCTCCGCAAAGCCCTTCGGCCTGATTTCGTCGATGCTCCGGAAAGCGAAGCGTCCTTCGACGCGCTCCTTCACGGCGGCGCTGACCAGCACCTGTGTCCCGTAATTTTTGTTGAGCCCTTCCAGCCGGGCGGCGAGGTTAACGGTCGCGCCGAGCGCGGTATAGTTCATGCGGTCGGAGGAGCCGACATTGCCGACGACGGCGTCGCCGACATGCAGGCCGAAGCGGGTCCCGTAGGCGGGCCATCCAGCGCTGCGGAATTGCTCGTTCAGATCACTGTTTGCCTTGACGCAGGCAAGCACGGCTTCGCAAGCATGGGCGACATGGTCGGGATCGTCATCGGGGGCGTTCCAGAATGCCATTACGGCATCGCCAATGAATTTATCGATTGTGCCCTGATATTTCATAATCACCTCGGACAGCGCCGCGAAATAGCGCGACGTGAAGATCATGACCTCGGAAGGATCAGCCTTCTCCGTTTTCGCCGTGAAATCGGCGACATCCGTGAAGAGTACGGTGATTTCCTGCCGCGCTCCTCCAAGCTCGATCGAGGCTCCGGACTCGATGAGCTGCCGCACGATCTGCCGCGGCACGAAGTTTGAGAAATTGCGGATCGCCGTCCGCATCGTGAATACCGACAGGCCGAGGTCGTTAATCTCATCGATGACCGAATGCAGGCGCGGACGATCCGCGAGCCTGAAATGCTGGATCTCGTCGGTTTGTTGGGCGAGGCTGCGCAGCGACCTCGCGAGCATCGAGCCAAGCCAGATCGCGAGCGGCAGCATGCCGAGCACAAAACCGAGAGCCAGCGCAAACAAGCCGCGGCGCTCCGAAAGGATCTTCGCGAAAAATTCGTCGAGCGGCGCGATCACAGCGAGCTTGATACCGGCGTCGCCCGCTGTCTCGATGCCGTGGAAGGCGGCGACATAGGTTCGCCCGGCATCATCCGCAAAAAACTGCTGAGAGGCGCCGCCCGTTCGCCACGTTTCAACCGCCTGCGAAATACCGGGCAGCCTGATCGCACTCATTGATGGTAGCTCGTTGCCGCGCTCGGGGATTTCCTCCATCAGCCGGTTCATCTCGGGATGCGCAACGATCCGCGTCGAGTCATTGAATAGAAAGGCAACCCCGGAGACGCCGAGCCTTTGCTCGTCCAGCATCACCTCAAGGCGATTGAGCAGGAGATCGGCGGCCACCACGCCACGGCGGCCCTCCTTCAGCGCTGTGCGCAAAGTATAACCAGGCTGGCCGGTCGCAAAGAAAACATACGGCCCGGTCAGCAGCGTTTTCTCATCCTTGAAGGCCTCGATGTACCATGGCCGCAGACGAGGATCATAGGTCGCGGGGCCTTTGGTTTCGGCAACCTGGATCAGATTATCCGAAAGGAAGATGGTTACGGGCGACGATGATGCGTTGCCAGTGCGTGAAATGATGACCACGCGGAAGGCGGCATCCTCATCCACACCGAGGCTTGCACGGAACGCGGGCTTGGCGCGGTCGATCACATCCATTTCAAGGAATGAGCCGTCCTCATAGCCGACATAGAGATTGAATATCTGCGGATTGTTGCGCAGCATCGAAGCCATCAGGCCGTAGAGCCGCGAATTGTCCTCGATTTCCGCCGATTGGATCGACGGAAGGCCAGCGAGAATTTCGAGATTATCTCGCACGTTTCGGAATTTTGAATCGATCCGGTCGGCGCCGAGCTGCGCCACCTTGTCGATGAAAGTGCTTGCCGCCGTCTGCGTGATCAGCGAGACACGGCTGAAGCTGAGATAGACCAGCGTCAATCCGACAATCAGCACCACCGCCACGAAAAGCGTGACGATCGACGTGCGGAATCCGATACGTAGTTTTCGCTGCTCTAGCGCTGGACGGCCTGTCATCTCATATGTCGATCATTTGTGTCGCTCGTCTCATTATTTCCACGATGGCTTGGAAGATTCTGCGAAGTGCGTCACGACTTGTCGAAGTATTGTTGCGTGGGCCGGACTAATCGATGGCAGAAACATCTGCCTGCCTCGGTCGAAGAAAGGAGGGAAACCGGCGTTGTACCGAAGCCTTCACTTCCCTGACGGGAAAATCGTCTTCCAATCCCGCTTCATGTCGATGACCGCCCAGCCCTTCGCGGTCGCCTCGTCGAGTGCCTTGTCGAGCTTGCCGATCTTCGATTGCCGGTCGTAGGCGTATTCGCGCTCCGCATCGGTGTGATGGACAATCCCGGCAAAACGCGCGCCTGCGCCTGCGGTCGTCCATTGCAGCATCTGCAGGTCGCCGTCGGAATTTCCGAACGCGAAGATCGGACGGCGTCCGATGAACCGGTTGATGCCGACGGGCTTGCCGGGGCCGTCATCGACAAATTCGACCTTCGGTGTCTTGAGCAGCGACGGTTTACCGTTGGCGTCCATCTGGAATTTGACGACCCCGGACGAGCCGACGACCTGCTCCGGTGGAATGCCATAGACCCTCTCCATCCATGGCCGCATGAATTCTACGCCGCCTCCCGACACTACGAAGGTCTTGAAGCCGTTAGCGCGCAGGTAAGCCAGCAGCTCGAGCATCGGCTGGTAAACGAGATGAGTGTAGGGACGATCGAAGCGTGGATGACGCGCGCTGGCCGTCCAGCCGAGGACGGCCTCGTTGAACTCTTCCGTGGTCATGCCGCTGTGGGTAGCGGCCACGATCTGCATTAGGCCTTTCTCACCCGCGGCGGCTAGTGCCTTCATATCCTTTTCCAAGATCGCCTTGAACGGCGGCGTTGTCTTCCATTCCGGATGCTGGGAAGCCATGAGCTTGATGCGATCGAAGGCAAACGCGACCTGAAAGTAAACCGGCTGCTCGCACCACAGCGTTCCGTCATTGTCGAAGGTCGCGATGCGCTGCGCGATCGGGACAAAGTCGGTACTGCCTTGCTCCGTGACGCGCGAGACGAAATCGGTGATGGACTTCTTGACCGCGCCATCGTTCCAGGACGGCAAAGGATCAGTCTGCGCCTGGCTGGTGCCGCCAGCCAAGCCGCATAGACTGCCAAGCAACATCAGCAGGAGGACGCGCCTTGCTATCGTGTTCATTACGGGACCTCGCTTCTCCAGGAAGGATTGAGGGCGGGAAGCATAGTTTGTTTTCGACCGCGCACTTGCCGCTTGAGAGAATGTTGACGCGCTTGCACGAGTTCGCTCTCCAGCGATCCTGCCTTCCAGTCGGCGGACGCAACTCGGCCGGAAAACAGATCTCGATCGAGCCGATCGATCTCGGCTACGAGTTTCGCTTTCCCGAATAGGTGCGCCCAAGCGGAAATCGACGTGATGCGGGCAGCCTGCGCCCATGCCACCAATGCCTGATAGACCAGCATCCGATCCGTTCCCCGGCACGCTGTCCTCAATCTCCTGAAATGGGCCGGTTCGGACTGTCGGTACGCCTCGCGTCGCACTGCAATCGACGAGCGTATCCGCGGCAGATAGCGCGTGCCAGCCAAAGCGAGAGCCACGACGATCAGGAACGCGGCAAGTCCTCGCTGCAACCAGGATCCCCGGCCGACCGGTGCTGACGGCTCTTCGCGCTCCGGCGCAATCGCCGGCGCCGTGTCGGGTGCGGCTACAATGCTGACTGTGACCTCCGGCGTTTGCGCCACCTCAGCCTTTCCGGTCGCGACATTGTACCAATCGATCATCACCGCCGGAAAAACATAGTTGCCCGGTCTCATGAACTTGTAGGTGACCTGGTCAACGCGGCGGCCCCCAGCGAAATCCCGGCCGTTTGTCTTTTCGCTCGAAAGAACAGGGTCGTGCGGATAGGCCTTGACCCCATCAGGCGTGTCGAGCCTCGGCGGCGGTATCATCATCGCCTGCATCCCTATGGCGAAAATGCTCACCGTTCGCGTCAGGGTGTCTCCGGTTTGCAGGCCGGTTGGAGCTCGATCCCACTGTTGCGTAATTTCGAGAGGTGCCAGCGGTAACGGACCGTTTGGCCCCATCGCTTCCGCGGGCAGTCTGACTTCGAAGGTTTGCGCCGGAATCAATACGGAAGCCTGGGTCGCCTGTCCCGGAACAGCCGCATAGGAAAACGTGACTCGCGCCTGCGGCACGCGGAAGGTCCCGGCCTGCTCGGGCACAATCACGTAGCTCTTGCGGATTCCGGAATAGGTTTCGCCACCAATGGTCTCGTTGAAGTTGAGAGCGCGGTCGTCGGACAGCGTGACCACTGCACCGGGGATATCCAGGGTCGGGAATTGCAGCGGCGACATGAAAAAGTTCGGCACCAGGACCTGAACTTCCAGATTGATCGGCTGGCCGGCAAGATACGGCGTCGCGGGGGGCATCACGATACGAACAAACGGTTCGGCGGCATCTGCCGTCGTCGCGACCAGCAACGCCACCAGCGACAAAAGAAACTGTCCCATCCGCGTCATGGCCTGATCCCCCGCGCTTCGATGGAGAACCGGCGCGCCAGCAGATCGGTTGGCGTAATCTGGATGTTGCGCATCCACATCTCGGCGGTCTGCCGACCGACATCGACGATGCCGCTTTTGCCCTTCTTGCCCTTGTCGTCAAACTGAATTTGATCGGGCTTGTCCGCCTGCTCGTTGCTTTCCTGAGGATCATCCTTCTTGGCCGCCGTGATCGCATCCTGAAGCAATTTCAGGTTGGCCTTGGCCTCCGGCCAGTCCGGCCGCTTCTTCAAGGCTTGCTGATAGCTGGCAATCGCCTGCGGCAGCTTGCCGAGATGCGCCAGAGCATTGCCTTGATTGTACCAGGACTCCGCAGTGTCCAATCGTGCGAAGGAATCCACGGCGGCGTCGTATTTGCCGCCGCGATATAGCGCTATGCCCTTCCACATGGGATCGGCAAACAATCCGGAAGCCTGATCGAAATCATTGCGATCGAACGCCATGCGTCCCTGCTGGTCTGGCGTCAGCCAGACGTCCGCGAACCGCCATTCGGCCGCTTGCGCGCGCGGCTGTGGCATCATCAGCGTGACCAGAATGATCGCCCCGGCCCAGCGGATGGTCCAGCCCCGGCGGAACCAGAGCGCGCCGAGCAGCGCGATCGGGATCACCAGCCACCAGCCGACATCCTCCCAACGGGTGCCGGCCTCCGCCTGCCCCTTCTGCAAATGCGCCTGCGCACGCCGGGCAATCCAATGCACGTCCTGATCGTCGGTCGTGATCGTCGCCAGTTGGATGCCCGCCTCGCTTTTGAGCCGCTTCAGCGCGTCGATATCGAGCTTCGCAAACACGCGCGCGCCCGCCGCGTTCGTAAGATATTCGCCATTGCCGGTTTTGACCGGGCCGCCTTGGGCGGTGCCGACGCCCAGCACCATGATCTCGTTGCGGCCGATATGATGCGCGAACGCGTTAAATGCCGCGGGCTCGATGCCATCGGTCATGAACAGGATCGTGCCAGGCACCGTCTCGCGGGCCAGCGCCGCCTCGATCACCTCGAGCGCCTTCGCAGTGTTCTTGCCGGCCACCGGCATGATCCGGGTCGCCAGCGAGTCCACGTAGGTTTCGATCAGCTTCGCGTCATCGGTCAGCGGCAGCACCATGTGGGCCGATCCAGCATAGGCGAAAATCGCCGTGCGGGCCCCTTGCCGCAGCGCCAGCAGGTCCCTGACTTTCAACTTCACGCGCTCCAGTCTCGATGGGGAGACGTCGGTCGCGTCCATGGCCTGCGACAGATCGATCGCAATCGCGAGCGGCGCTGTGTCTTCGACGAAGGGCGAGCGCTCGTGTCGCCAGGTCGGTCCGGCAGCCGCAATGGCGCCGGTCACCAGCAGCAGGATCGTGAGATGAACCGGTCGGATGCGCCGCGTATTGCCACGATCGAGCAGCAAGTGATCAAGCAGATGCGGGGCGATAGCGTGCCGCCATTTGGTCCGCATGTCATCGTGATGCGAAACGACCCACGCCAGCGCGGCTGCCGCCGCAAGCGTCAACAGCCAAGCTGGCCGCAGGAAATGAAAATCCCCGATCATGGCGCGATCACCTCACGCGAGCCACGAATGGCCGATAACAGCCACATCAGGAGGTGATACGCCATCAGCAGCCCGAGCGCCGCGCCGAGCGGATACTGGAACAGTTCGCGGCGCGGCCGCCACGACAGCGTGGTCGCGTTCGACGGCGTGATACGGTCGAGTGTCGCGTAGATTTGCTCGAGCTGGCTCTGGTCCTGGCCGAAGAAATATTGCCCGCCCGTCGTCGCAGCGATTTTCTGTAGTGCGGATGTATCGAGCTTGTCTTCACCACTGGCATCGGGATTGCCGATGCCGACAGTGTGGATGCGGATGCCGTTCTGTTTGGCGATGTCGGCAGCGCGGTCGCTCGGCATCTTGCTTGCGGTATCGTTGCCGTCGGTCAGCACCACCAGCACCTTCTCCGGAGCCTTGCTGTCCGCGAACATCTTGATGGCCAGCCCGATGGCATCACCCAGCGCCGTGCGCGGCCCGGCCATGCCTGGCAAGGCATTCGCGATCATGATTTCTACCGTGACGTGATCCAGTGTAAATGGCGCTTCCGGATAAGGCGCATCGCCGAACACGATCATGCCGATTCGATCCGCGGTCCGCCGTGTGACAAAGTCGGTCACGACACCACGCACGGCCTCGACGCGGGGTATCAATTCGCCCGCCGGATTCCTGAAATCCCTGGTGTCCATGGATTGCGACAGGTCGAGGGCGAGCAAGAGATCGCGTGCCGGCTGCACCTTCCGGATGGGCGGATCGACAAACTGCGGGCGCGCCAACGCGAACACGACCAATGCCCAGCAGACTGGGGCGATCAGTTTTTCGAGCCAGTTTGTCTTGGGAATGATGGCGCCGCGCGTCGGCGTCATTCCGGAAGCTTCGGCTACTTCCTGAAAGAACGGCAGCCGGATCGATGCCGTCTCCTCGCGATAGGGTGGCAACAGCCACCAGATCAGGATCGGGAGCGGAAGCAACGCCAACAGCCAAGGGTAGTCAAGCTGATACAACGTGGTCCTCGATCCAGTTGCGTGCGGCCTTGGCAACAAGAGTGGCCTCATCCGCGCTCATCGTGGGGGCGTGTGAGCGATATTCGAGGTCAACCAGCGGGCGTGCGGCGGCGGCGGGAAAACCCTGCGCGCCACCGTGCGCCTTCAGGAACGCGATCCACGGCTCCTCCGACAGCGAGGCGACTTCGGTTCGCGGCCACGCGGCGAGTGCGACGCGCTTTAGCAATTCAGGCATCGCTGCCAGTGCCTCGCCTCGCTGACTATCATCGGCGAGCCGGGCTTCGATGTGGGCAAGTTCGCCCAATGCATCACGGCGATAACGGTTCACTGCATAACGCCGCAAGCCTCGCACTGACAGCCAGCCGACCAACGCCAGCGCGGCGGCGGCGAGAACCGCCCATCCCCAGGTCTGCGGCATCCAGGACACTGGCGGCGGCACGGAAATGTCCACCAGCTTTTGCAGCGCGACGCGGGTAGTGGCGTCAAGGGAAACGTTGGTTTCAGCCATGTCAGCGCCTCCGCGCCTGCACGGCCGCTTGGCCGAGCAACCGGCGCACCTGCGGCGCCACCTCTTCCGCGGCGGAAACCGGCATGACGGTGACCCCGATTTCGCGTTGCCACCCAAGGATTTCCCTCGCGCGGGCATCGGCGAAGTCCGCCAGATTTTTCCTCATTCCACCATGCGTCAATCCCAGTTCGACCTGAAGCTCGCCGTCGCTGACGACGAGATCTCCGGATTGCGGCAGCTTGAGCAGGAATGGATCGTAGATCAGAACCGCCATCACCTCGTTGTCACCGGCAAGGCGCAGCAGCAGATCACGGGTCCGGGCATCGTGTCCGTCGAAATCGCTGATCACCATGACGAGGTGATCGTGGGTGGCGATGTTGGCCGCGGCATCAAGAACCGCGTTCAATTGCCCGGGCATCCGGCGCGCGTTGGTATCTGCACGCAATTCCCGGTTTCGGCCCGTGACCGTTTCGGCAAGGCGCATCACTGCGGCCCGGCTGCGGTGCGGGCGTAGTTCGTCAATCTGCGTATCGTTAAAGACGAAGCTCCCGATCCGGTCTCCTTGAGCAAGCGTCCTCCACGCGCTCAGCGCGGCAACCTCAGCCGCCGCCACGGATTTGGTCGCACGCACCGATCCGAAAAACATGTTGATACGTTGATCGACGATGAGGATCGTCGGCCTGTCCTTCTCCTCGGTGTAGACGCGGATATAGGGCTTGCCCGTCCGGGCGGTGACGCGCCAGTCCATCGTCCTGACGTCATCCCCGGGCAAATATTGGCGCAACTCTTCAAAGGCGAGCCCCCGTCCCCGCACCCGCGAGCCATGGCGGCCGGAAAGCAAGCTGTGGACGGGTTGTCGACGCAGAAAACTGAAATCCCGCGCCGAGATTTCCAATCCCGCGAGTTCGGGCACCGACGTATAGACGCCGCGGTCGGAAACCGCGGATGTTTCGCGCTGTCGGCGTCCCCTCGAAGTCCGTCCCATCGCCGCAAGAGCGAACCGCATGCAGTCCCCCTCAAGCAACCGCGACGCGCTCAACGATTCGGTCGATCGCCTGATCGGCCGAGATGCCCGCGGCGTGCGCCTCGTAAGACAGCACCAATCGGTGACGGAAGACGTCATGCACGACGCTCTTTACGTCATCCGGCGTCACGAAATCCTTTCCGTTCAGCCAGGCATGTGCGCGGGAGACCTTGTCGAGGCCTATCGCCCCGCGCGGGCTGACGCCGATCTGGATCCATTTTGCGAGCTCCGCATCGAGCTTATCCGGATAGCGCGTGGCGAACACCAGCGCGACGATGTATTCGTCGATGGCTGGTGAGACGGTGATCGTATTGACCTCGTCACGCGCGTCCAGCACCACCTGCTGCGCCAGCTTTTGTGAGATCGAGGATGATCCCTTGTCGCCGCGTTCCTCGCTCCGCACCAGGCGCATGATGTCGCCCTCCGACTTTTCGTCGGTGTATCCGACCTGGATATGCATCAAGAAGCGATCGAGCTGCGCTTCGGGCAGCGGATACGTGCCTTCCTGCTCGATCGGATTTTGCGTCGCCATCACCATGAAGAGCGGTGGCAATTTGTGGGTCTCGGCGCCGACCGTGACCTGCCGCTCCTCCATCGCCTCCAGCAACGCAGCTTGCACCTTCGCCGGCGCACGATTGACCTCGTCGGCGAGCACCAGATTGGCGAAAATCGGTCCCTGCTGAAACTTGAACTCACCCTTGCCGCCGTCGGAAAAATACACCTCGGATCCCGTGATATCGGAGGGCAGCAAATCCGGCGTGAACTGAATGCGCGAGAACTGTGCGTCTAGATTCTTCGAAAGACTCTTGATCGCCCGTGTCTTGGCGAGGCCCGGCAACCCTTCGACCAAAAGATTGCCGTTGCTCAGCAAACCAAGCACGAGCCGCTCGACCATTTCATCTTGGCCGATAATGGAAGCACCGATGCGCGTCTTCAGGGCAAGGACGCCATCGCGGACAGTCGATGCAGGATCAGGCCCGGCGTTGCGTGACGTAACCACGGTATCCGATACACCCATTCAATTCTTTCATGGTATTATTGCCAGTTGCACCCGACGATATATTGCTTCCTCACTCTCGGGACCGCTCTTGAATTGGCTCTCACACAGTGCCTTTTCCAAAATGGATTGCAGACGAATTGGAGACAGGCCTGGGGTTCGCCCTACAGTGTCCCGATAGACTTCACTCACCTCACTTCGCAAAGAACGGATGTGCCGGCCGGCACGAAACTGACCGGCAACTTCGCGTCCTGGATTATTTCTCGATGCCACGGTCCTTGAAAGACTTGTCGATCGCCTTGTCGACCTGTTTGCGTACGCCCTCCACGTTGAAGCTTGCCGGACGTTGGCTGGGTGGATAATCCACGAAGGTCTGCAGGAAGGCAGCGGCCTTCAATTGCCCCTTCACCAGAAGATAATCGTTCTTGGAGAACCAGTCGTAATACTGATCGGAGACGACGTCTGCGCGCTCATACGGATCCATCCGGAGGTTGAACAGCTTCGGTACGCGCAACGTCGTGAACGGCTCGGCCCAGACTTGCAGACCGCCGGGCTTTCGCTGTTCGGAAAAAACCACCTTCCAGTCGTCATACCGCATCGCCACCAGATCGCCGTCGTCGCTGAAATAGTAAAAATCGGTGCGCGCGCTTTTCGGCGACTTGCCCGTCAGGTAGTCGAGCTGATTGTAGCCGTCGAGATGGTTTCTGAAGGTGGTTGGATTGCCCGCCGGCTGCCATCCCTTGAGCAGTCGGTCTTTGATGTCGAGGTCGCCAGCGGCAGCTAGCAGTGTCGGAAACCAGTCGAGGCCTGAGACTATCCCATTGGATACCTGACCCGGCGCGACGCGGCCGGGCCAGCGTATCATCGCCGGAACGCGAAAGGCGCCTTCCCAGTTCGTGTCTTTTTCGCTGCGGAAAGGCGTCGTGGCAGCATCCGGCCACGACCATTGGTTCGGGCCGTTGTCAGTCGTGTAGATGACAATGGTATTGTCGGTGATGCCGAGATCGTCGAGCGTCTTCAAAAGCTTGCCGACGTCGCCGTCATGTTCCACCATGCCGTCGGCATATTCGTTGCCGACCATGCCACTCTGTCCGCGCATCGACTCGCGCACATGCGTGAAGGCATGCATGCGAGTCGTGTTCATCCAGGTGAAGAACGGTTTGTTGGCCTGCACTTGGCGCTTCATGAAGTCGATCGCCGCGGCGGTGGTCTCGTCGTCGATGGTCTCCATCCGCTTCCTGGTCAGCGGCCCGCTGTCCTCGATCTTGCCGTCTGCGAAGCTTCGGATCACGCCGCGCACGTTGTAGACCTTTAGAAACTCCTTATCATCCTTCGGCCAATAGGGTTGTTCCGGCTCCTCCTCGGCGTTGAGGTGATACAAATTGCCGAAGAACTCGTCGAAACCGTGATTGGTCGGCAGATACTCGTCGAGGTCACCGAGGTGGTTCTTGCCGAACTGTCCGGTCGCATAGCCCAGCGGCTTGAGTGCTTGGGCAATGGTGATGTCCCCCTTCTGAAGGCCGACTGGCGCCCCGGGCGCACCTACCTTGGAGAGGCCGGTGCGCAGGCATGCCTGGCCGGTAATGAATGTCGATCGGCCGGCCGTGCAACTGTTCTCCGCATAATAGTCGGTGAACATCATGCCTTCCTTGGCAATGCGGTCGATGTTCGGCGTTTTGTAACCCACCACCCCGAACGAATAGGCGCTGATATTGGTCTGGCCGACATCGTCGCCGAAGATGACGAGAATATTCGGCTTGCGCCCGGAAGCCGTGGCAGGCGTCGGAGAGGCCGCGGAAGGCGCCGCCTTTTGGGCCTGTGCGAGCGCGCCGGATGTCAGCGTTGTCGCGACAACCAGGGCGGACGAGCCAAGTAGAATATTGCGGCGGCTGAGCGCGCGGTCTTCAGTCTCTGTCGATGGCGCTTCGTGTCGGCTTGGTTGCTGGGAGTCACCGGGCATTCTAGGCTCCTTCTTCACTGTGAGAACTGAACATTACGACGCCGGTGGCTTCCTCTTCACGCACCGGAATCCGAGGTGGCTGGTGGACGTATCGATCGCTTCCACGTGCCGCGCGGCCGGGCGATAACGCCGACAGTAATTCGGCGCGCAGAGGTGCGAGCCGCCCTTGATGACCTTGCGGGGAATCTTGATGTTCGGCTGGCGAGGGTCGTAACTTGCATCCTCACGGCCACCACGCGGGTTCTGCGGGATGCAGCAGGCCTTCGGCGCGTCGGCCTCATGCTGCTGGGCGTACCAGTCCGACGTCCATTCCCAGACATTGCCGATCATGTCGTGCACACCGTAGCCGTTCGGCGGAAAAGCCGTCACCGGCGAGGTGCGCTCATAGCCATCGGCATTCAGATTCTGTCGGGGGAATTCGCCCTGCCAGGTATTGGCCATGTGCACGCCACCGGGCGTAAATTCGTTGCCCCAAGCGAACTCGGCGCCATCAAGGCCGCCGCGCGCGGCGAACTCCCACTCCGCTTCGGTTGGCAATTCTTTCCCGGCCCACACCGCATAGGCGGCCGCGTCGGCAAATGAGACATGGACAACAGGATGGTGATCCAGAACGTTGATATTGCTTTTAGATCCATAGGGATGACGCCAATCTGCGCCTTTAAGGAATTTCCACCACTGGCCCCAGTCGCGCAGATCGACGGCGCCCTGGGGCGGTGAAAAAGTCAGCGAGCCCGCATAGAGCATATGCGGAAGCGCGCCGGGATAATCCTTCGGGTCCGGTGCAATTTCCGCGGTCGTGACATAACCGGTTGCCTTCACAAACGCCTTGAACTGGCGGTTTGTGACGGGCGTCGCATCCACCCAGAACTCGCTCACGCTCACGCGATGTGCGGGAGCTTCTTCCGGATAATGACGATTCGATCCCATCAGGAATGTGCCACCGGGAATCCGGATCATGTCCCGACCATCCCGGTCAACGACGCCGGAATGACCTCGTGTCGTTTCTTCTGGCGCTATCGCATCCATGGCATTCCCACCAGCCTGCTTTCGACGCTAGCGTGGACAGGCGTCCCAGAAGCCCTGCTGCCGGCTGGCGTCGGTGTAGTACCAGCAATAGCCCGCGGCAGGCGGAGCACCTGCCCATGCAACTGCGGTTGCGGCGGTGACGAAGCCCAAGGCAGCACCTGCAGCAATTGCGCCGCCTGGAGCCCAACGATACCACGTCGGTCGCACCCACGCCCCGGGACGCACCACGCCGGGCCGTACGACGGCTCCTCGACGCACGACCGTTCTGCTCGCGACGCCGCCGCGCGGACCAACCACCGTGGTGCGCCGCGCAACTGCCCCGCGCCGCACCACAGCAACTGGTGTAACGATATTCTGCGCGCCATAGCCCGCATCTGTATCCATGAGCGCGGCGCGACCCACCAACGGACCCATCGCGAATACATCAGAGATATTTATGTTCGCGACTGTTATGCCAACTGCTGCGGAAAACAGGGCGTGAACAACGCGTTTTTTCTCAAAGAATCGAAATGGGAGTGCGCTTGACTTCATAGGACGCCCTTTCATTAACTCGCTCGCTCTCGCTGGCGGTGAGTCAGTGTCTCTTCCCCAATCAGCACTGCAATATGAGTTGTGGCGGCCGCTATCACTCATACTAACCAAGCAACTGTAGCCGAGCCCTGCAGTTTTGTGATGTCCAGTTTGTGCCAATCTTCACGGGACACCGCAGAGGGCTTAAGATATTTTGTCGCAGGCCCCTCAAATTGTCAGATCAGTCGATCCAATTGCGGATGTTGCGCGGCGCGACCGCAACACCCTATGAAGAACGTAGATGGCGTGGAAATTCGGCGTGACGAACATCGATTTACGCGTATGTTGATACTGTCGCTCTTTGTGCTGTTCTGCCAAGTGGAGTTCGTTGATGCGCTTCTCTTTGACAATGACGGTCGCTGCCAGCGCCCTGCTTTGCCTATCGGAGTCTCCAGTCATAGCAGCAGAAGGCGGCGTAGGTGTCTTCCTCCTTGGATCACACGCGACCGGCGCAGGCATCACGCCCCCGCCCGGCGTCTTCTTTCAAAATGACTTCTATTATTATGACGGTAAGCTCGGCGGCGGCAGAACGCTGCCCACCGGTGGTCTTCTCGTCGCAGACGTCTCGGCCCAGAGCTGGATCGAGTTGCCAACAACGCTATGGGTTACACCGGCCAAGATTCTGGGCGGCAATCTTGCATTCTCGTTGACGGTGCCCGTGGGCGAGCCGCGCGTGAATGCGAATTTGCTGGTGAACTCGCCGCGCTTCGGACCGATCGGCGTTGGCGTGACGGACAAGAATGCCAACCTCAGCGACTTCTTTCTCCAGTCCTTTGTCGGATGGCAGTCGGGCAATTTCCACTGGCAGCTCGGCGTCGGCGGCGTGATCCCGTCCGGAACCTATGTGGCCGGCCAGCTCTCGAACGCCTCGCTGAACAGACCGGCACTCGACGTCTTCGGCACGTTCACGTGGCTTGATCCTGCTATCGGCTGGGATCTGTCCGCCGCGGTGGGCGTCACCTTCAACCAGACCAACACGGCGACCGACTACAAGAGTGGCGATGAATTCCACCTCGAATGGGCAGCAACCAAATACATCACCAAGGAATTCACGCTCGGGCTCGTCGGTTACTACTACCAGCAACTGACGGCAGACTCCGGCACAGGCGCGCGGCTGGGCGCCTTTGAAGGTCGGGTCATGGCACTCGGCGGCTCGATCGGATACACCTTCGAGGTCGGCAAGCTCCCCGTCTCAACCCGTTTGAAAATCTATCGTGAATTCGATGCCGTGAATCGCATGGAAGGCACCGCCGGTTACTTCACTGTGTCCGTGCCCGTGGCGCTGGATACCAATGCCATGGCGCTTGCCGATGGGCGGGCGATAAAAACCAAATTCTAGGTCCTTCACCTCGGGAGACCCCTGGCTAGTTCATTGAGGCACGATGGGTGGGATTGATGACGGGCATATCAGTCAGGACGCGCCGACTCACAAATTTCGAAGAACTAAATGCCGCGGTTGAGGGAGCACGCAGCGAAGTCGTGCAGCTCGATCCCGGTCGCGTCACAGGTTTCATCTCGCATTTGTCGGTCGACGGCCTGCCCGTCAATGTGGGTGAGTTCTCCGTCGGGGTCAGATCGAGCGGCGTTCTCAGCCCCGACAGAACCACGATCGGCATGTTGACGGCCACCCGAGGGCGCGTCACGCACTGGTCTCGCGAAATGTATCCCGGCGACGTTCTGGTGACACCGCCCGGTGTCGAACATGGCGGGCGCTATTACGGCGGCGCGGCCTTCGCGACGATGTCACTCTCCCATCGGGATATTTCTATGCTCTTCGGACAGGAGCCGCGCATCTGCGATCCGCAAACTTGGCAAAGGAGTCATTGGCGTAACGTTCCCGATCCAGGCTTCGTTTCGCGTATTCTGGAAACCTTGCGACAGGTGACAACCATGCATGCGGTCCTCACCAGCGATGCTATCCGGTTCTGGCGTTGCGCTTTCGTGGAAATGATGACGCACCCCGTGATTCAAAACGTACCGGCAGATGGGCCCGTTCACTTGCCGTCAGCGCGGAGGATCGCTCGGGAAGCCGAACACTACATCGATCTGAACAGCGCCAAGCCGCTTCACATTTCAGAAGTCTGCAACGAGCTGAAGGTCTCAAGACGCAGCCTGCACCGGGCCTTCCATGAGACGTTGGGGATCGGGCCAGTCACATTCCTTCGCCGCAAGAGACTCTGTTCGGTACACACCGCACTGCTCCAAGGCCCGCCACGCGTTACGACAATTGCCGAGATCGCCATGCAACATGGCTTCCTCAACCTCGGCCGATTTTCAGGCGAATACCGGACCATGTTTGGCGAATATCCGTCCCAAACCTTCGGTCAACGAAATCGCAAAGCTCGATTTCCGGATGCGCATTTGCCCAATGGCTTCGCGCCGCACTGAGGATTTCGTCCCGCCGGTACGAGACTTCGACCTCTTAAATGTCGTCGATTACACGTTTATCATGCTGCTCTATTTCAAGTGAAATCTGCTGCGCCCACTCAAGTGAGTGACGTTAATGTACTGTAAATATGAGGGTTTTCAAGAATGTTGCCCTTAGCCATACTATATAGAGCCGCAAAAATGGTCTCTTCAGTCCGCCCAAAACAGCGTGGCTTCGTGACTAGGAGCTTTGTGAAACGGTCATCTCGATGTTCTGATCGAAAACAAAATCCATTGACACTCGAGCAAAGTTCGCTATTTGTTCTATTATGATGAACGCGATCTCCCACTTCTGGACCGCCTGGATGCGCCCTCTGCGCACCACGGAAACGCGTGCATCGCTCATACGAA
Organism: Tardiphaga sp. GW822-FHT04G09; assembly: GCF_058800725.1. Taxonomy (NCBI): domain Bacteria; kingdom Pseudomonadati; phylum Pseudomonadota; class Alphaproteobacteria; order Hyphomicrobiales; family Nitrobacteraceae; genus Tardiphaga; species Tardiphaga sp. GW822-FHT04G09. The sequence continues at coordinate 257,632 of NZ_JBXAMO010000007.1, forward strand.
TACGCTGACTCCTTAGACCTTAGCATTCCAAGGATTCCCGGATGATTTCATCCGCTTCGGGACGAGCGTATCCATGCCCAAACCCCAGCGTAATCTTGAACGGCAAGACTCCACCTCGAAGTTGCTGACAAGCATCCGAGAAGAAGCCTCCGCCCTTTCCTTCCCGCCGCGGAATGTCGTGCGGTGCACGGCCTATCCAGTCTTCCGGACACAGGCTGCGCGCGACGTCGGCGTCCTTCTCGATCTGGACCCGACGGTCACTTCGTGGTCGTGCCTTCCTCTGGTCCTGAGTCATCGAAATCGAAGGCACGTCCCAGACTTTGCGGTGACACGGGCTACAGGCCAAGGCCTGATCGATGTGATCCCCACCTTGCGCAACCGTATTCCTCCTGAATGGGCCAACTCAGCCGCCCAGGCGCTCGGCTACGGCTATGAGACCCGTCGTGAAGCTGACTTGCGTGGCGACGTCAGGCTCGAGAACGCGCGCGATCTCGTCCAATACGCCTCCTACAGAGCATCCCTCGGTGACCGAGTCCGGATTCTCGGTCTGCTGGAGGAATACGGCTCCGTGCCGCTCTCGACCTGTCTTCAAGTCGTCCGGAGTGGACACGATGCCATAGGCGTCGTCGCCGCACTGGTCCTGCGCCGTTTCATCGAAATGGACATCGACGAGGCCCGTATCGGCCCCGACACCAGAGTGTCCGCCTTCCGAGGCTGATCGCCCTCTCCCTTACGAATAATGGTTCGCCGGCGACGCGATGCGTGGCCGAAGGCGACGGAGCACGTCGATGTCACGGATGAACAGGAAATCGAGACGGCGGGTAATGAAGCGTCCCATTCTGGACGTCGGAATCGCCATCGCCCGGTGCATGCTTGTTCGCGCTCTCCGCCGCGGCGGCATGCATCACGCCCTCGCCGGCACCCCGTTTGTTGTCGGGGTCGTCGTCAAAAATCCAAGTGATATCGACATCGTGGGCAAGGTTGGTCGGCTGATGTTGCAGAGGATGCACCGCGAGACCTCCGTTCACGGTTACAAGGTCCTGCAGTGGACCGACAACGGCAAGCGAAAGCGTCCCCGCGACGACGAAGCGGATACCGCAGAAAATATCGCGGCGAACAGCCACGTCTTTGGGATTGCTACGGACATCGACGCTTTCCCTGCAACCTTCAGGTTCGCAGCCGATGGCATCGTGACGATTCCGGCGACCGACATGAGCGCCATTCTGGCGGCAAGTCGTGCCGTGGGCTTCCATGGTATTTCGACGGACCTCCTTCAGGCCGTCGTAGAGGCGCCACTTTCCATGCTTGGTGCTGTGATCAGGCAGGGGCGCAACTCGAATCTTGTCGTTCGCGGCCTCGAGCAACTGAAGAATGCCTCCCAGAAAAACCTGAAATCCGACCCGCCCAATGAGACGCGTCTCGAGCACATGCATGGCCTCGGATATGCGGCAGTCTGGGGGCTCGAACTTGCTGAGGACCTGAAGGCTTATCTGGCTGGAGACCTGCCTTGGGCGGACGTCGACCGCGGCGTCCTCCTCAGCGGTCCCACGGGAACGGGGAAGACGACATTCGCGCAGGCATTGGCCAACACAGGCGGCGTGCCCATCCACATCCATTCGCTCGCCCGCTGGCAGGCTAAGGGGTATCTGAACGACCTCTTAAAGGCGATGCGCGGGGCATTCGATGCTGCACGCCATGACGCTCCCTGCATCCTGTTCATCGACGAGTTGGACAGCTTCGGGGATCGTGAAACGCTGAATGGAAGGAATGAGACTTACGAGCGCGAGGTCATCAACGCTTTGCTCGAATGCCTTGATGGCATCGATGGTCGCGAAGGGGTCGTGGTGGTCGGCGCTACCAACATGCCGGACAAGATCGACAGCGCAATCCTGCGTCCCGGTCGTCTCGGCAAGCACATCCGCATCGAGCTTCCGGACGTAACGGCAAGGCTTGGCATCCTGAGGCATCATCTGCGCGAGGACCGGCATCTCAGCGGCCTGATGGACATTGCTATCCGTCTCGAAGGAGCGTCCGGTGCCGTGATCGAGCAGACCGTGCGCGATGCCCGCCGGAAGGCTCGGGTGGAGCGCCGTCCGCTGACGACAGCCGATCTCGAGCTCGGGCTTCCTCCTCGCGTTCGGCTGTCCGACGATGCCTTCCGCAAGGCGTGCGTCCATGAGGCTGGCCACGTCGTCGTCGGTCGTCTTCTGGCGGCAGAAACGCGCCGGAACGTGGTCGAAGCTCGTGTGTTCCGGGAAGTGACCCAAAACGGCAACGGAGGCTGGACCGCCTTCCATCAAACCCCCAGCGTCAATTTCACCAAGAAGGCGTACCTCGCGCAGATCACGGTGCTTCTTTCGGGCATCGCCGCCGAGGTTCACGTCTACGACGACTACGGCGACGGCGGCGGAGGTGGTGATGATTGCGACCTCCGGCACGCCACGCTGATCGCCGCAGCAATGCAAGTCTCCTACGGCCTCGGCGACGATCTCGTCTACGTTGCGGCGAGCAAGCCTGATCAAGTGTTCGCAAGAATTCGTGCCGACCCGATCCTTCGTCGTCAGGTTGCTGTCGTGCTGGATGCTTGCTTGCAGCGCGCGAAGGACGAGATCGCCAAACATTGGCGATACCTGGACGACATCGCGCGAATTCTTACGGAGCGCGGCACGATCGAAGCCGAGGAGATCATGCGGATCATCGATCCAGAAAATTTTCCCGAATTTTCCAACCAATCGAAGAACGACGCGGTAACCGTCGAGCAAACGAGTACCCCATGATGCATCGTCAGAACTGGATCTCAGAATTCGCTGTTGGTATGTGGATCGTGCTGTCGCGTTTCAAAGGACCTAGTCCTTGGGCGCGGCTTCATCCACACCATCCCGGTGTGGAAAGGTCAATCACGACCGAACTGTCGCGGTTGCAAACTGAAGGAGAAACGCGATGCAAACGCTCATCAACTCGTTTTTTCTTTCGCGCCCGTCGATCCAATCCTCAAAGCCGTCTATGTCAGCGTCAACCCCTAACCTTGCGGAGAAACTTTCGCACCGCTGACACGTGCCAGAACTCTGGCAACGACAAAGACGCTCGGCGCTTTGCAGGCGTTGAGATGAGGAGTCGTGTGCAATGACTAACCAGAAGAAAGCTAAAGCCTTCACTCACCCCACCAACGCCTTTGAACCCATTGATGCACCCAATCATTTCGGGATCGCATCCGGTGCTCACGTCGATGACACCTCCGGGGGCTGCCTCATAACAGGCTGACGGTCGATCCGGCGCTATCCGGAACGAACGAGGACACATGTCCGCGTGCCTGCCAGGAGGCAGAGGTCTTTACCCAGAAGAAGCAGAAGCCGCACCGTGAGGTCCGGCATCGCCGCGTCACGCCATCGAGGCATGACATCACACCGGCTCGTTTCGCGCCGGTGCCCAGCACGACCAAGCCGTCGAGCAAACCGAAGGCAAACAAAAAACAGCGCGGTCACCGCGTGGGAGCCCAACCTGGAGCAGTCCGGTCCGGGCAAGAGGATCACTATGTCGGAGAAGTCCCGATGATGGGTATCGGACAGAAGCTGATCGGTGGACGGTCTTTGCTCGCAATCGAGTTTCTCACCGTCACCGATGCGTTCACACGCGACATCACCGACATCGTAGTCGATCCTCAGCCTCTTGCGGTCAATGTGCGCGGCGAGATGAAGGAGTGGAAGCCCGACTACATGTTCGCCCACAAAGACGGTCGGCGGGACTTGGTGACGGTCCGTACGGTGAAGTGGTTGACGGGCGAGAACGCAAAAGACGCGGCTTGCCAGCGGGACCTCGTTGACGGCATGCAATCCGCCGCCGCTCGCAAGGGCCACGGCTTTCGCCTCGTCACCGAAGAGCAGGTCTTCGTTAAACCGCGTCTGTACAACGCAAGACTTCTTCGTCGCCACCTGGCCCCGTATCGGTCGGACCACGATGAAACCAAAGCGATCGAAGCCTTGGGGCAGTTGCCTAAGGCGTCTTCCGTTGCCGCCCTTCAGGGCATCCTCGGGAAAACGATCGACGCGTTTGTCGCTGCCATCCGCTTGGATTGGTTGGGGCACCTCGAATTGGATCGGGACACGAAGTTCAGCCGCGGCTCGACCTTCGTCAAAACCTGATCAACGGGAGTTTACATGAAGACAAACGTGGTCCCGGTTCGTTTTCGCACCTGTGACATCGTTCGCATCGACACGAGACGATACATTGTCGGCCCTCCCGGCGATCAGTTTCGTGTTTTTACGGAGCAGGAAAGCGGGACCGAACTCCCGCTCCGAAATGACGCATTGATGCACATGGTTCGTGCGGGCCGCATCACGACCGATGCGGCCTATCGCGCGCTGAGCCCCGACGTAGTCGAGAATTTGAACGTCTCATGGGACGCATTTTCCGATCTCGAACGTGTTTCGGCGCAGCAGAAGGCACCATACGTCAAAGCAGTGGACGGACTTGCGCAGCATGTTCGTGACAGATCTAAACTGATCGATCCGCTGATTGATGAGGTCTGGAAGGATCCCAAAACCTCGTATCCACGAAAACGGCGGCCGCGCGCCCGTCTCGTCAGGGATTGGCACACCCGGTGGGTTGTCGCCGGGAAGGATATCCGCGCGCTCGTGGACAATCACCGTAACAAAGGAAACCGTACGGATCGATACAACGAAAGCATCCGAACAGTCATCCATACCGCAATCCTGAAAAAGTTTGCTCCGGATCATCGCGACGCCCCTCCCGGCACCAAGGCCATGGCCCAGGACGCTGCCGTGAAGGCATTGGATCTGTTGATTGAAGAACAGGGTTGGGTCGTCCCGGACAACGGCGCCGATGGAACGATCGGCAAACATCTGGTTGCCCGAACGATCGACAAGATGGATCAGTACGGTTTGATGGTCCGCAGGGAAGGTCGGAGGGAAGCGGACCTGTGGGCGAAGGCCGTCCGCAATGGGCCGAATCCCACTCGCCCGCTCGAGGAAGTCGAAGTGGATCACACCCGCCTCGATCTCCTGGTCTGCGACAAAGAGGGCAACGTTCTTCCACGCCCGTGGATCACGACTATTATCGATCGTTATTCCCGAATGATCCTTGGATTCTCAATTTCGTTTACCGCGCCGTCTTGGGTGAGCGTCATGGAGGCGATGCGCATCGCGCTTCAGCCGAAGGAAGCTTTCCTAGAATCGGTGTGCCGGGCTATCGGCAAAGAAACGAAGTTCGAATTCCAATACCCCGCCTTCGGTACGTGGGAACGGATGTACGTCGATAACGGACCGGAGTTTCGCTCAGCATCGATGAGGGCAACCGAAGGTCCTCTCAATATGACGATCGTCGATCTGCCGCGCGCCGCCGGTTGGTTGAAGGGGCGCATCGAGAGCTGGTTCCGTACGTTCAACCTGCGGCTGGTCCACGGCCTTCCGGGCACGACCAAATCGAACCCCGCGGGACGCGGGAACTATAAATCCGAAAAGCACGCCTACCTGACGCTCGATGAGGTGATCTGGATCGTCACGAAGTGGATCGTGGACGAGTATCATTCGACGGAGCATGGAGAGACGGGTGAGACGCCGCTTCTGATGTACGAGCGCGGCATTGAGGAAAGCGGCCAACCTGCCGCACCTCCCAAGGACCTGATCGCGCCACTCACGGGAACTGTCGTCAAGCGAAAGCTCACTCGCGACGGCATTGCATGGAAAAAGCTGCGGTGGCAGTCCGACGATTTCTCCGCCCTCCTCAACCGCACCACCAAGCTCGAGACAGGAAGAGGGAAGCGCATCAAAGGGCAAATCATGACTGTCCGCCTTGATCCGCTCGATCTCAAGAAGATCTACGTTCTCGATCCGACCCGCGAAGGTAAGCGCAACGCTTGGATCGAAGGAGATCTCGAAACCGATGATCCGAACATCATCAACATGACGCTGGCACAGTACGAACACTATCGGAAGACGAAACTCACGACCCGCCCTCCCTATGATCGGGAGAAAGCCGTCAAGCGCGCGCGGGCATCCCGCGACATCTCCGAATTCCTCGAAAGCAAGCGTCCCCCTAGAAAGGTGCCTGCAAAGCTTCGTCACCTGCGTACCGATGGTCGCAATGCGTCTCATCATGTCCGCGGATCGCGCTTCTCCGCCGAGGAAAGTCGCCTTCCCGTCGGATCGCACGACCATCACGATCCGAAGTTGCTGTCTCCGCCGTCCGATCCCCGCGGACCATATCGGGGACGTTCTCCCGATCCTATGCCGTCGGATGCTCGGGAAATCCCCATTCAGCCGTTGGACACAGAGGCATTCAACGAAACCAAACGCGACGCCGATCGCGCAGCAGCATCCGTAGAACCGGCAAAGTCGAACTCACGGCCGAAGATGGTTGTGAAATTTCTGCCGAAACGCAAATGACAGGAGAATTGCAATGAAGTGGAGCACGCAGTCCGCAGAGGAACGACGCGGTCATCTCGGAGGGTTTGTTATCGTAACCGAGATGATGAAGGAAGCAAGCGACGTTCTCCGTCGTTGCTACCGCCGTCATGGCACCGAGCGTCAGGCAAGCTGTTCGTTCATCGTTGGCATCACCGGTGTTGGCAAATCGACCACAGCCGACGATTTCCTCGAAGAAATTCGCGAGGAATATCGCGGCACGCTGAAGAACGGCAAGGACTTGAAGATCGCCGATGACGAGCAGTACGACCACACGATGAGTGTGACCTTCGAGAAGCCCGGCCATGGTCTCGTTCGTCCTGTAGTCAAGGTCGAAGTGGATGACGGGACGAAAAGACAGCTTTTCAGCGACACCCTTTTGGCCATTGGCATTGCGGTCAGAGCGCGGGCCACCACCGGTGAGATGACGGCGATCGCTCGCCAGCAAATCAAGGAACAGGGCATTCGCATGATCATCTTCGACGATTGCCAGCACATCGCCGAAGGAAAGCGGGCGAACACCGCATACAGTGCGGCGGATGTTTTCAAGACCCTGATGAAGCAGACCGGCGTGCAGATTGTTTGCATGGGCTTGCCGCACGCGACCGATTTTCTGATCGAGAATGGGCAGCTCGAGACTCTCAAGGACGAAGAACTTCACATGAAGCCGTTCGATCTCGATCTCGATGAAGATAGCGAATATTGCGTGTTTTTGTCGCATCTTTCCGAGCACCTCCCCTTCGACCAGAAGACCCCTCTTCAGGAACGTTCGCTAGCATTGGCATTGTTCAAAGCCTCCGATGGTTACATCGGAACGCTGACGAAGCTCGTCAATCGTGCAGCCGAGCTCGCTATCGATGAAGGAGCGAAGTCGGTAACGGTTAAGCATTTGGCCAAGGTATATGTCCGCAAAGCCAACGCACCGAAGTACGAGAATCCGTTCGAGAATATGGAACTCACGGCGGAGGCGTTTGCTGAGGTGAAGGAAGCGCGCTTGGCGGACCGCCGTGCAGAGGCGCGGAAATCGCGCGCCGTGCGCCAGGCCGCCGCTCGGAAAACCACTCTGGCCAAGGAAACGGCATAATGGTTTCTCAGTCGCTTCCATTGTGGGTCGTCCCGGCAAAGGACGAGCCTGCACATGGGATCTTGTTGCGCCTCGCGGCCCGAAACGGGATCCAAACGCGTGGTCTTGTGGCCGAGCTGACAGGTCTAACACCGTCTGAACTGCGAAAAGGCATCGGGCTCGATCGTTTGGCCAGCATTATTCAATGTGACGCTGACGTTCTCAGGTATTCTACGATCACCGAGGACGCATCGGGGCATCAGATGATCCGCGGTCATCGCGTCGGTGCTAAGCGCGATGTTGATCGCACACATCGACGACACTGCCCGCAGTGCACTTGCGAATATGGTCATCACCGCTTCTGGTTTGACCTACGGTTCGTGACGTCATGCCCGGAACACGGTATTGAATTGACCCAGCGTTGCTCTTGCGGCGAAGACCTAAGTTGGAGCGATGTCGATATCGCAAAATGCCATCACTGTGCGGATGGGCACGCATCACTCTTGCCACGTGTCGTTGCAGATTCCGACGTGCTTGCGATGGATGCGTGGGTGTTGGGACGACTCGGTGTTCGCGCATCCGTGCCTTTCGCGATATTGGATGCGATGCCGTTCAGCGGCGCCTTGGACACCATAGGACGCATAGGCGTACTGGCGATTAGCGGCTTCCAAAGAAATTGGCCGGGTACGGAATGCTTCGAGATGCCGATACAATCCATTCGCGCGCATGGATTCCGGGTCCTTCAAGACGATGGATTGGATGCGGTGTTCGACAATGTCTATGAGGGTTTCATTGCATCTGGAGGCTCGGATAAACCAACTCTCCATATCGCTTACGGCTGGTTTGCCTTCTGGCTCAACGTAAAGGGCGGCGAAGGGTTTTCTCCCGAGATCGCAACAGCCTTCATGCACAATGCTTCAAAGCGATTTCAGGTACACTCGAAAGCATTTCCTACGCTTGAGCGGGCAGACACCGCTGCCAAACCATTAGCGAGGTCTGCGCGGCAAGTCGGCATGTCCAACATGACACTTCGAAGATTGCTTGAGGCACGCGGAAAGCTCAGCGCTGAGCGCCAACGAGGCCGTCCGATCGGGGTTGATTTAGAAATTGTCCGCGAGTTGGCGGATGACTATCGCGACGCAATCACATTCAAGGATGTGTGCAAGTTGCTGGGACTTTCTTACGTAGCGACGAGAAAGCTTCGCGAAGCCAAGGAAATTCCCGTGTGGATTCCTGGAGGCCTGGAAGGAAGTAAGCACGAGTATGTCATCCGCAAACATGACGTTGAAGCGTGGGTGGACAATCTCCTGGGCGCTGTTCCCGTGCTCGACGTGCAACCGCCGGATACAGTGGCTCTCGCGAGAATTGGTAAGGTGGTCAAACTCGACACAATGAGCGCCATCAACGGCATCCGAGACAAGAGTCTGACGGTGATTGGTTGTCTGTCCGGCCAGCCAAGGTTAGGGGGCGCAGTTGTCTCTCTTGAGCAGGCAAAGTCCTGTGTTCCAGAAGAGATCAGAGCCAAATGGGGAGCGAGCCGACCATGGGCTCGCGTTCCGCGCGGGCCATACAAGAAAAAGCCAAAAGATCATTGCGCGGCCAATACCGTCATGCGGTCCCCGTCGTTGGCGCCAGAATTGCCGGGACCCGAAACCGCTGCTCCGGCGAAACAACTGGGATTTGAGTATTGATTGAAGTTGGGCTTCCTCTCTGGATTGTGCCTGCGCAGGACGAACCCGCGTACGGCATGCTGATCCGTTTGTCGGAACGGAATGGCCTCAGTGCTCCGAACCATGTGTCATCATTGACGGGACTGAGCGTGCGAGACCTCCGGCGCGGTGTCGGCATTGATCGTCTCGCATCACTCCTACAATGCGATGAAGCGCGAATCCGCAACTCAACGCCCTTGGTCAAGAACGGTGCTATCGAGTTGCGGGGGCAAAAGATCGCATGCGCGAGCGAGCTTAAATCGAGCGTGCGCCGTCTCTGTGCGGAATGTGTCAACGAGTCGGCGCACCACCGGTTCTGGTTCGACTTCGAGTTCGTATCGACCTGTCCTCATCACAAACGGTTGCTCACACATGTCTGCTCGTGTGGGCAAAAGCTTGGCTGGACCGATGTAAATATCCGAAAGTGCCGTCAATGCCGAGGCGGTGACGTCACTCGAATTGCCGGAATGCATCCCGGACCAGAAGTGTTGGAACTGGATCAATGGATCCTGAGCCGAATGGGTGTGGGCGTGGCGCGAGGCGTCCCAATCCTGGATGCCCTCCCCTTGGGTCGAGTTCTCGACACTCTGACTCAGATCGGCATCCTCGACCTCGGAGGCTATCGGAAGCACTGGACGGAGCCTCGCGATCTCAACCTGACCGTATCCAATGTGCGGTCTCAAGGTTTCCGCATTCTGCGTGATGACACCTTGGATGAAGTGCTCGATCGAGTTTACAGCGAGTTTCTGGCTAGCCCGGAAGCAAAAGCGCCTACGATGAAAACCGCTTATGGCTGGTTCGGCCATTGGTTTTCATCCTTGAGGACCGAAGGACTTCCCCAGGAAATTGCAGATATCGTATTCTCGAACGCCTCTCGGAAGTTCTATGTTCGACGTGGAAGCGTGGATACGGTGAGGATGATGTCGGAGGCCGCCTAAGGCTCACGAAAGAGAACGAGTACCGATCCCTTGCCATCAAAGGACTCGGTGCTCGTTCGAATGATGGGCGTTTTCAAATCAAGGCGGATTCAGAGCCACCTATCGTGGCCTATTACTGGATTTGGTTTCCTCTTCCGGAATTAAAGTTCTCAACTCCGCTAGGGCTTCGAGCGCGATCTCGCATGACCGATCGATAAATTCCTCGCCTCGTACCGTTGGGTTGATCACGTCTCGCATTTCGGCCTGATACCTGCCTTTCATGAGGTTCAATCGATTGAGCGCAGAGGCCAAGACGGCGTCCGAAATCGCAGGACATTCCGCAACCTCGCGCAAGGCCTCACGGTCATGTAAATAAATGGCCGCCAAATCAAACGCATCGCGCGGCGTGTAGGTCGAAGCCCGGTACTTGAGTTTTTTGGTCGCGATCTCGGCCGATCTCTCGGCTGAAATGGTACGGTCTCCAAACCGTAGCTCGTAGGTCGGATGATCGACGTAGGTTGGCGCAGTCAAAAAATCGATCTCACCGACGTCCCGAAGTATGAGCTTGAGATACTTCCCCGGCCAATTCCACGTGTCGCATAGCGATTTAGTCACCGGATTCATGTTGGGCGCAAGATTCTTCAACGCGGTGCTGGAATCGAGAAAAATATCCACATCGTAGCTGACGCGATGGTCCAGGATTTGCGCCAATGCGGTGCCGCCGCCGAACGTCCATATTGCAGGCGCGCCAGGAAGACTATCGAGAGCGATCAAGGCTTTCCGCATGAGGTCTTCCCACTTCGAAGGAAGCCATTTCCCTGACCCATCTCTCATTTTCAGACTCCGTCACCTGCCAAATGTCGATTGCCTTAGATAGATCGTCGAATGTCACGAATTGATCAAGGACGAGCTTGTGGATGACGGACATATCAACCTCGTCGAACAACGCCTGTACGTACACTCGCCACTTCGGGTCAGACACTTCGCCTTTCAGGCCCGCGATCAACGTCTCTTCATCAATGCGGAACGGCATCGGCGTGTTGATCGTGGTCACCGCCGTGGTGAGGTTGTCGAGCGCTGCCCTGTACTTCGGATCTGCGCTCCTTGAACGTTTGGTGACCGCGCCATCGATTACCTTGGCGTTGTCGTCGCCCCACTTACAGAGAGGCAACAGCGCGCGTGCCAGCGTCTCTCCAATAGGACTGAGCGCATAGTCAACTCGCGGCGGGAGCTCCTTATAATCCGTGCGCTTAACGAGGCTGTCCGCCTCCAATTCCTTCAACTGCTGGGTCAGCACCTTTTCGCTTGCGTAGCGCACAGCCCTCTTCAACTCGCCGAACCGTTTGGGGCCGGGCAAGAGGAAATACAGGATGAACGGCTTCCACTTCCCCCCGATGACTCGAAAGGTGGTGTCGAGCCCGCAACTGGGTTCCAAAAGAGACTGAGTATCGACCGTCATTCGCTTATACTTACAAAAGATGCTGTACGGGTCAAATAGAAAGTGCGTCCAGCCCGGACTTTGCGCCTTGTTTGAGCGCCGGTTGTTCAGTCCGCACCGAGCCACGCAATTCAACACAACCTTAAATCGGTCTTTCCCGAGCTTGGCGGCTCTTAAATCGACCGCGGAAAAAATATGCCGGTCTTATGTGGGGGGAATGCAGATATGCCGATCTTATGCGGGGGATGGCGCGGTCTTATGCGGGGAGGCACTCCCGCAATCGTTGGGGAATTTTCATTTTCAGGTCGGTCTTATGTGGGGGCCAACATTGTTCTTCCTGTCGATCTGACGTGCCCCCGCCAAATTAGGCCAGTCTGAACTGGAATTTTCCAATTATGATCCCCTGACGGGGACGAGGAGAG